>NZ_CM002285.1:5565964-5568641 GCF_000497445.1 Streptomyces roseochromogenus subsp. oscitans DS 12.976
AATGGGACACCCCTGGGGTGTCGGTGAGTCAGCTGGTCGGGGGCTTGGGGGTGCCGTTGGGGCCCTTCGGTCGCTTGTTGGGACGGTAGCTTGGGCCGTTCATGATGACTTGGTGGCTGGCGTTGATCAGCCGGTCGAGGAGTGACTCGGCGACGACGGGGTTCGGGAAGAGCGGATACCAGTCGCTGGGCGCCCTGTTGCTCGTGATGATCAGAGAACGTCCCTGCCGCTCGGAGACCAACTCGTAGAGATCGTCGGCCTGCGAGGCGTTCATCTGCCGCATGGCGAAGTCATCGAGGATGAGCAGGTCGGGGCGGATGAGGTCGCGCATGCGCTTGTCCCAGGTGCGATCCGCGTGGCCGCCGGCGAGCTCGGCCAGGACCCGGCTGGTCTTGGAGAAACGGACGTTGGCGCCCTGTCGGACGGCCTGGTGACCGAGGGCCTGGGCGACGTGTGTCTTTCCGACCCCGACGGGCCCGAACAAAATGACGGACTCACCGGAGTGGAGCCATCGCAGGGCCGCCAGGTCGCGGATCTGGGCCGCGGGTAGCTTCGGGGAGGCGTTGAAGTCGAAGCCCTCCAAGGTGGCCTGCTGCTCGAACTTCGCCCGCCGCAGGCGCCGTTCGAGCGCAACGGATTCACGGCGGGTGATCTCGTCCTGGCAGAGAACCTGCAGGAAATCGAGGTGCCCGAGCTCGCCGCCCTGGGCCTGGGTGAGGCGGGCGTCGAGTGTCTCGAGCATCCCGGACAGCCGCAGGATCTTGAGCGAGTCACGCAGAGCGGTGGTCATCACGCTCACCGGGCGACCTCCTCGACGTCGTCGTTCCCCTGGTCGTCGCGGACGTCATCGGGAATCTGCAGGGGGATGTCGGTGGCGAACAGGCCCTCGGGGCCGTGTAGGAAGGCCGAGGCGCCACCGTCTCCGGTCTCGGGTTCCGGGTCGGTCTCGGTGCCGGCGACAAGGATGCCCTTGACGGTGCGATAGGACGGGTCGCCGACCGTGATCGCCTTGCGGCAGGCGGCTTCGAGCCTGATGTCGCCGTACTTCTTGCGCAGCCCGAGCACCCCCTGGGCCGCCCGGAGCCGGTAGAGGGCATTGACCTCCAGGAGCTGGTCGATCACCTCCCGGCAGGCATCCCCGACCTGGGATGCCTGACCGCGACACCAGATCGGCGTGCGCATCTGAAAGGCGATCTTCTCCGGCGGGTAGTCCGTCTTGTCGGTGCGTTTGCCCTGCTCAAGTGCCGCGTGCGTCTTGACCAGTTCACCCTCGTGGAAGACCTGCACCATGGTGGCGGTGGAGCGGACATCGACGCGGCGGCCGATCAGCTTCCAGGGCACCGAGTAGAGGGTCCGGCCGACCTTGATGTGGATGTCCGGGCCGACCGTCGCCTTCGACCACCGCGCCAGCACGAACGGCGCCTCGGGCAACGGCAGCAGCACCGGCGCCTCGATGGACTCGAACACCGCCAAGGGAGCCGCCCCGCCCAGCGGACGGCACTGCCGCTGACCTGCGACATTACGGGACCAGAGCAGGGCCTCGGCCTGCATGTGCTCCAGCGAGGTGAACGTCCGCCCGCGCCAGTAGGAGTCGCGGACGTAGGGCATGGGCCGCTCCACTCTGGGCTTGTCCTTCGGCTTCAAAGCCCGGGCCGGATCCACCAACGCCCCATAGTAGGAGGCGAGTTCGGCATACGACTTGTTGATCTTCGGGTCGTAGAGGTCCGGCTTGTCGACCCCGGTCTTGAGGTTGTCCGGCACCAGCCGGCGCGGGACGCCGCCGAAGTAGCGAAACGCCTCCACGTGGGCTTGTGTCCAGGCGTGCTGGTCCATGTGGGCCACCGGGCGGACGAACATGTGCCGGGAGGCAGGCAGCACCATCACGAACGCCCAAATCCGGTGCCGCCGACCGGTGTTGGCGTTGATCCACTGCCCCAGGAAGCCGTAGTCGATCTGGGCCTCCGAGCCCGGCTCGACGTTCTCCCTCAGCACGGTGACCTTGGCGCGGGCGGCCTCGTCGGGCAGGTTCTCGTGTACCCACCGGCGAAACGAGGTCAGCCCCGCCTGCAGCTTGCGCTCGTCGCGCAGCCGCTGGTGGATCGTGGTCACCGTGCAGGTGTTCAGCAGTTCCACCACGTAGTCGCGGTGCTTCTCGATCTCCGGCCAAGTCAGTTGATTCAAGCGCCTGTTGGCCTGCTCGGGGAACCAGCTCTTGATCAGTTTCGCCCAGTCGGGCTCGCTCATCGGCGGGCCGCCCGGCGTGATCCCGGCCGCCTCGGCCGGCGCCAGGTACTTCCTGATCGTCTTGCGGTCCAGCCCCAGCGACGCCGCCAGCTGCGTCTTCGAGCGGCCCGCGTACCAGTGGACGTAGATCTCCACGATGTCCGTCACGGTGAATGTTCTCCTTGCCATCCGGATCGTCCGTCGACCTCCCGGCTCGCTGGTCAAGGGACACCAGCGACTCCGAGACGGCCCGGACCCTCAACCCGGCACCGGCATGCCCCAGGGGATCTCCACCAATTCGCAAGAAGGATCTATCGGTCGAACAAACCACCCGACACGGGGAAAGATCTTCAACCCGAGACCGTGACCGGCATCCCCATCCACGACCGGCGTCCCCCTGGGGAACCGCCGACACCAGGGCGGGGAATTACGGCGACAACATCACGCAGAACAT
>NZ_CM002285.1:5568666-5587350 GCF_000497445.1 Streptomyces roseochromogenus subsp. oscitans DS 12.976
GGGCAATTGATCCGTCGTCGACAGGCTTGACTGCTGTCCTTCTCAGCCAAGCCCGCCGATGCTCCATGCGGCTATGCGGCGGCCGCCGAATAGGCGGCGTGGCCATCGGAGAGGTACATGCGCATGACCGCGGTGTGCGCCGGAAAGGCCAGTTCCACGGCTTCCTCGACCACGAGCCATTCGGTGGCCTCAGTGGTGGCCGCAGGTTCTGGAAGCGTCTCTTCGTCCTGTCTGGGCAACAGGGCAAACAGGTCAATGGTGTTGACCGCGCTCCGCGCGTCGAAGAGCTGGATGCCCTGCGGAACAGCCGCGATGCCAGTCTCTTCCCTCAACTCCCGTACTGCAGCCTCCTGCCAGGTCTCTCCCACCTCAATGTATCCGCCGGGCAAGGCGAGCTGGCCTCGGCATGGTTCGACATCCCGTCGTACGACGACGAGCCCCGTTTTGCCGACGCTTGTACGGACAGGCTGGAGGGCGACTGCGACCGGGAGGGGATTTGCCCAGTTCGTCTCACCGCACCTCCCGCAGTCTCTGGGCCAGCCGACGCCAGACGGGTAGGAGAACCCACAGTAGGGACAATGCGTAATGCTTCGGCCTCGCGTATATCCCATCTCAGGTGTCCCCTCTCGCCCCGACATTCTGGTGCGGCGGTGCGGTCGAATCCAACGGGAGGTGCTGGAGGTGGTGGAGAAGGCGTCTGCCCGCATGTCCGAGCGGGCATGCGGGCAGACACAGGTGATCGTTAACCGCGAGCAGGAACGAAGTTCACCAGCTTCGGAGCGCGCACGATGACCTTCGCAATGCTTGCACCACCGAGAGCCGCCTGCACCTTCTCGGACTGCAGAGCCAGCTGCTGCAGGTCCTGCTCGCTGATGTCGGGTGAGACGTCGATACGGTCGCGGAACTTGCCTGCCACCTGGACAACGCACGTCACCTGCTCTTCCACGAGGAGAGCCGGATCCACTTCCGGCCAGCCCGCCTTAAGAACGGAGGGCGTCTCGCCGAGGCGGACCCAGCACTCTTCGGCGGTGAACGGAGCGACGCAGGACAGCATGCGGACCAGGGCCGCGGTGCCCTCCTGAACTGCGGCGTCGTCTGCGCCCAGCTGCCCGTCGACAGCCTGCCGAAGCGTGTTGGTGAGCTTCATCAGGCAAGCGATGCCAACGTTGAACCTCTTGGACTCCATCGCCTGAGTGGCGTCGTTGATGAGCTTGTGGATCGTCTTGCGGAGTTCAAGATCACCCGTGTTGTCGTCGGACGCTGGGGTCGCATTGCCGACGTCGCCGGCCAGGCGCCAGACACGGGCAAGCCACTTCACCGAGCCGGCGGGTGACACGTCCGCCCAGTCGATGTCGTCTTCAGGCGGGCTTGCGAACAGCATGGTGACGCGCACCGCGTCCGGGCCGTGCTGAGCAATCTGCTCCTGCAGATTCACCAGGTTCCCCAGGCTCTTGCTCATGGCCTTGCCGTTCATGATGACCTGGCCCTGGTTGGTCAGGCGAGTGAACGGCTCGGTGAACGGGACCAGGTCGAGGTCGTGGAGAACCTTGGTGAGGAACCGTGCGTACATGAGGTGGCCGGTGGCGTGTTCCTTGCCGCCGACGTACTCGTCCACCGGGAGCCATGCGGCCACTCCGGCCGGGTCGAACGGCCCGTCCTCATAGTTGGGGTTGGGGTAGCGCAGGAAGTACCACGAGGAGTCCACGAAGGTGTCCATCGTGTCCGTGTCCCGACGGGCCTGTGCGCCACACGACGGGCAGTCGACGTTCACCCACTCGGTGGCAGTCTCCAGGGGCGACTTGCCGCCATCAGGGCGCAGGGTGTAGCCGCTCTCGGGGAGCTTGACCGGCAGTTGGTCATCGGGAACGGGCACCGCGCCGCACGAGTCGCAGTAGATGATCGGGATTGGGGTACCCCAGTACCGCTGACGCGACAGGAGCCAGTCCCGCAGGCGGTACGTGACGGCACCCTGGCCGACGCCCTGCTGCTCCAGATCCGCGATGACTGTTGCGATAGCTTCGTCCTTGCGCAGCCCGTTGAGCGGACCGGAGTTCATGAGGACGCCGTCGCCGGCGGTCGCGATGCCGGTTTCAGCAGGGTCCGATTCGCCGGTTTCCACGACAGCGCGCACGGGCAGGTTGAAGGCGCGTGCGAAGTTGAGGTCACGCTGGTCGTGCGCCGGAACTGCCATGACTGCGCCGGTGCCGTAGTCGGCCAGCACGTAGTCGGAGGCGTAGACGGGCAGCCTCTCCCCGCTGACGGGGTTTACCGCGTGACGGCCAAGGAAGACGCCGGTCATGGGCCGATCGATGGCCAGCCGCTCCATCTCGGCTTTGGATGCCAGGGCGGTCCGGTAGTCGTTGAAGAGTGCCCGATGCTCGGCATCGCACAGTTCGTCGGCGAGCGCAGAGTCTGCGGCCACGACGAAGAAGGTGGCGCCGTAGAGGGTGTCGGGCCGGGTACTGAAGACGCGGACGGGTTCTTCGCGGTCTTCGATCTTGAAGTCGATGTGTGCACCGGTCGAGCGGCCGATCCAGTTCCGCTGCATGCTCAGGATCTCGTCCGGCCACTTGCCCTGGAGCTGGTCCATGTCGTCCAGTAGGCGCTGAGCGTATGCAGTGGTGCGGAAGAACCACTGGGTCAGGTTCCTCTTGACCACGTCGGTACCGCATCGCTCGCACTTGCCCTGGATGACCTGTTCGTTCGCCAGGACCGTCTCGTCAGTGGGGCACCAGTTGACGGGTGCTTCCTTGCGGTAGGCGAGACCGCGCTCGAACAGTTTGAGGAACAGCCACTGGTTCCAGCGGTAGTACTCAGGGTCCGAGGTGTGGAAACGGGTGCGCCAGTCGAAGGAGATTCCGAGGCGTTCGAAGGACTCGGCCTGGATGTCGATGTTTCCGTAGGTCCAGTCACGCGGGTCGAGGTTGCGCTTGCGGGCAGCGTTCTCCGCAGGCAGGCCGAAGGAGTCCCACGCGATGGGGTTCAGGACCTGCTGGCCGCGCATGCGGGCGAAGCGCGCCATGGTGTCGCTGATGCTGTAAACCTCAGCGTGCCCCATGTGCAGGTCGCCTGACGGGTACGGGAACATGCTGACGACGAGGGTGCGCTTCTCGTCCTTCGGGCTCGCAGGTGTTAGCTCCTCCGCCTCGAAGAGTCGCTCTTCCCGCCACAGCCGAAGCCACTTGTCGATGCCGGCGTGGGGGTCGTAGGTCTCCCGGGCGGTGGCCCCTTGCTCGTCAGCCATCTGTTCCAGTCCTTGTTACGGAAGGTGATGAGTCGGTCCGGACTCGGTGTGGCGGTTATGGTGGGCGCTCTTCGGAAATCCGCACGCCGACCCAGCCGTCGCACCCGGATAGGGTAGCGCGGCCTGCCTATCAGCCAGCGCGCCATTAGCGGCAGTTCGGCTCTATCTCGGGCCTTCCTCGCTCAAGCGTCCGCCTAGCGAGACGGCTCCTTGCCGCTGGCGCTCTCCAGCGCCCGCAGAGCCGACAGCACGGTCTGTGTCGAATCCACACGGATCACGCGAGGATGCGGATGAGCCCGCGTGCTGGATTGGCCGGTGATCCAGATGGAGGGAACATCGCAGGCCAAGGCTCCGAGAATGTCTCGGTCGTAGGTGTCGCCGATCACGACTGCCGTTTCGATCTGGCCGCCGGCTCTGTCGACGGCGCTAGCAACGGCCCGCGGATCAGGCTTCGCGAATCCGGCCTCGGTGGAGATCACAGGATCGTACATGTACTTCAGTAGTCGCGTCGCTGCCAGCTTGCGGCGTTGCCCGTCGCCGGGTCCGTTGGTGAGCACCACCACACGCCGCTCTTCGTAGGCGAGCTGCTCGACAAGTTCCGCCGCTCCGGGGAGCAGTGTGACGTCCTGGTGGCGGTGCTGTATATACCGCTCGTTCATCGCAGCAGCCACAGCTCGGCCACCGTCCCCGCCGACTCCGCACCGTTCCAGCGTGAGCTGCCAGGCAGCCTCCCGGAATGATGGGAGCCACGCTCGCAACCGGGCCAGGGCCGGTACGGCGCGGTCGAAGTCCTCCGAGAGGCCGTCCCAGGCTGAGATCCCGAAGGCATCACTCAACGGGTCTATCCACCTGGCCTTCCACCAGAGCCTTTGAGCAGTGATCCGAGCCGTACGAGCCAGGTGGGCCGCGTCGACTCCGATGAGCTGGTGTCCGACGTGTCCTGCGGATAGGAAAGCCCGGTCCACAGCACCTCGCTCGTCGATCAGAGTTCCGTCGAGGTCCAGTACTACGGTGTCTCTTCGCTTCATCGTGCACGGGCCTTGTCGAGCCAGGCTGCGACCGTGGGCATCAGTGCTTCGTACCGGTAGTTCTCTGCGGCTGCCCGGGCAGCCGCTTGCCTCTGAGAAGCGGTCTCGTCGTCCAGGCAAGAGAGCATTGCTGCCGCGACATCGTCCACGGCCAGGGAGGGAGTCGTGGCTCCGATCCCGTGGGCGGTGACGAGGTCGCCCAGGGCGCCTCGACGCGGTGCCACGATGGGCAGCTCGTATAGAACGGTTTCCCGAAGCCGCATGGGCGGGCACAGATCCCACAGAACGTGAGGTTCATACAGGCAGAGCGCGGCCCGTGCCGTCTCCATCACTGTGATCCGGTCCGCCAGGGACAGGCCACCGCGACAGAACGTGACGAGGTGGGCGAGCCGGCGGTCCTCCGCTACGGCTTCCTGAACAGCGCGATAGGCAGCGGTCGGCGTACCGCGTTGCGGGTACAGGAACCACAAGGTTGCTTCTTGCCCCGCTTCAAGGAGTGCGCGAAGACCCCGAACTGCGGTTACCGGGGAGTAGTGGTTCCACAGGCCGCCGTTCCACACGAAGTCGGGTCCGGTTGCGTCTCGCGACGGCGGCTTCTTCCACCTGGTGCGCTCGTTGATGTCGCTGAAGCCGACGGGGAGTTGGCAGAAGAGATCGTCGAGCGACATGTTTCGGGACGGCTCCAGGAGCAGGTCGAAGCGGCAGGTCGTGAGCATGCCGGTCAGTACCTGCTTCTCGACCTCGCTGGCCACAAGGTAGCCGTCTGCCATCCGCAGCCGTGTCAGATATTCGTCGAGCAGTCCACTGTACTTGGAGACCGGGTCGGCTGCGTCGTGCACACGTTGGTACGTCGTGTACTCCAGAGGCCACACGATTGCATCGAAGATGCAGATCGCTCCGGCCTCCTTGAAACGCCGAATGGAATCGACGGGTGTTGCGAAGCCGAACAGGTAGATGTCTCGGCGGGCAGGAGTCTTGCGGATCGTCTCATCCTGCGTTTGCCAAGGCGTGTCAGACCAGGTTTCCTGAATGTCCGCGTGCGGCACATCAGGAGTGATCACAAGCACGTCTTCGTAGTGCGCCAAAGCGGAGCCGAGTTCCCAAGCCCGGAACCCCACACCGTTCAGGCCTGTGGCCATGCTCACGCCGAAGTCGATATACAGCACGCCTACCCCCTGGTGGAGTGTCCCGATTCATTGCAGAGAGCGTTATGCCCCGGCTTCGCGGAGGGTGATAACGGGAATCGCGCGCGCCGCGCTGGCTTCGTAGCGCGCAAATTCGGGGTCGCGTTCAATCTGCCGGGTAAATACTTCCTCGCGTTCCACCCCTGTCACTTCGATCGCGGTAGCCTCAAATTTCCTAGCGCCGATCTCCACCGTGACTTTCGGGTTAGCGCGGATGTTGTGATACCAGTCCGGAGTCTTTTCGTTCCCCCCGTCTGAGGCGAAGACATAGAGGTTGTCGCCTTCAGCTTGGTAGGACAAGGGTGTGGTGCGGCGTTGCCCGCTACGGGCACCAACGGTGGTGAGGAGAAGGATCTTCCATGACTCCCGGATGCCGCCCAGTCGACCTTCGTTGGCCCGGAACTCTTCGATGATCCGGTTGCGGCGTATGAGGCCGGCCGGCCTCCCATCGCCGTCGGCCTTGCTGCCGAAGTGAGCGGGCAGCCCGTCTGTCAGGATGTCCGGGAGGTACTTCCCGGTCGCTGTGGTGGCTGGCAGCGTGAGGCCGAGACGCTTGGCGTACTTGAGGGCGAGTACGACTTCGCGTGTGGTCCGATCCACGAAGGGGTGGCTTCCGATCCCGGCATCCAGGGCGTCCTCGTCCTTCTTGCCCCAGTGTTCGAGCACCCAACTGCTTCCCGTGCTGGAGCGGACGCCGTCGAGGAGCGACTCTCGTGACAGGCCTGCGGTCGAGGCGATGTGGGCGACTTCCAGCATCGCGAGCCGGTTGGCGTGGAGCAGCAGGTTGTTGCACAGCTTGAGGACCATGCCGGTACCGACAGGACCCGCGTGGACGATGTTGTTGCTGTAGAGGTGGAGCGCCCACCGCGCTGCCTCGATGGTGTCGGCGCTTCCCCCAACGAACAGGGTGAGGACACCGTCTCGCATAGAGCCGCGGCCACGGCTCATCCCGGCGTCGATGAGCGCGATGTCATGGGTGGCAAGTTCGTCTGCCAATGCTGTGCACGTCGCGGGGTCCACCGTCGAATGCACGACCACCACTGTCCCCGGGCGCGCGGCTTCCGCGATACCGCGCTCGCCCAGGAGCACCTCCCGCACCTGGTCGTCGTTGTGCACGATCACGAGCACAACGTCGCAGCGGCCAGCAACCTCTGCCGGGACCTGGACACGCTCGAAGCCCGAAGAGTCAAGATCTTCGACTGCCGGGGACTTGTCGAGACCGATCACTGGATGGCCGACGGCGAGGATTCGCTGAGCGATTGTGCCGCCCATCTCGCCGAGGCCGATCACGCCAATAGGCCGTTGGCTGCTGGTCATCGCGTGGCTCCTTCAAACGTGTGGTGGGGGGTACGGGAAGGAACGTCCCGAGCTGCGGGTCCGCTGGAGACCTCGCTGAGGAGTCGGTGCCATTCGTCGAATGCTGCACGGACCCGGCCGCCGCCATGGGCGGCGGTTTCAGGGAGCAGCGGGTCCGGGCACACGGACTCCCAGAACCAGCGGACTGACGCCGACATGCGGCGCACCTTCTCTGCCCGGGATTCCGCGCTATCGAGGCAGAACACGGTGGAGCGTTCTTCCGCTCGGGCCATGCGTCCTGTGCCGGAGACCGACGGCGAAGGAACGTGAGCGAGATGATCAAGCCGCTCCCGGGCACCGGTGGCTTCCATCACGGTGCGCGCTGTAGAGATGGCTTTGGCCTGATGAAGGTTTTCGGCAACCACGACGTGCTCGACGGAGAATCCAACAAGGTCCGAAACCACCGCCGGCAGGTACGTCACGATGCTGCGCCGGTACTGCCGCAGCCGGGCCGCACTCGGCGGCTTCCGTGAGGGCTTCGACGCACGGATGGTGTAGAGGTCCTCGATGTCTCCGCCCGGCGTGACTGCGGTGATGGCGTCCGCGGCGCTGTCTAGAGCCGAGGACACAGGCTTCCTGTCAGTCCGAACCAGAACCGGTGGACGACCTCCAGGGATGGCTGCGGCGATGCGATTCACGAAACCCTCGAGACGCTGGCCGAAGTCCTGCCAGGCGGACGGGCTGACTGCCGGATCGCTGACGAGGATCTCTTCACCGATCGGCAGAAACAGCACACAGGGCACGCCAGCCCACGCAGCGAGGAGCAGCGGCTGCAGCGTGTCTGCCACGAACTCAACGCGCAGCCGGTCGACTTGTGCTGCGCAGTTCGTGAGGCACGCCCCGCCCACCACTACTGATCCGCCACTGGGCGGGGTGAAGTGCGCATTGGACGCGAAGGCGATCCCCGCTGCCGCGGGACCGTAGCCGATGAGGTCCTGATGCTCCAAGGCTGGCACGAGCCGCAGCTCGTTCAGGAGCCAGGAGCTGGACCGCCGGTACATGTCCCGCAGGACACGATCAGGCAGCTGATCACTCTTCGGAGCCGTGGTCCGTCGAACCATCAGGCCACGGAGTCCACGTAGGCGATGATGGCCTCGCTGATGGCGTCGACCTCGCCGTCGGTGAGTTCCGGATAGACGGGTATCGAGATCACTCCGGCTGCGACATCGGCGGCACGGGTGAAGCTGTGCGCGCGCAGCGCGTGCCCTTCAAACGCTGGCTGGTCGTGGAGAAGTACCGGGTAGCAGACCAGGGTGCCGATCGCCTGGTCAGCGAGGCGCTTGCGCAGCCCGTCACGGTCCGGGACCTGGATCGTGTACTTGTGGTACACGTGCGCTTCCGGCTCCGTCGCCGTCGGCGTGACGACGTGGCCGCATGAGGCGAAGTTCTTCGTGTACCGGGCTGCGATCTCTCGGCGGCGGGTGATCCATGTGTCCAGGTGCGGCAGCTTCGTGGACAGCAGCGCCGCCTCGAAGGGATTCAGCCTGCTGTTGAGGCCCATGCGCGTGTGGCGGAAGCCACCGGCGTTTCCGTGCCCTCGCAGTGAGCGGGCGCGAGCCGCGATCTCGGGGTCATTGGTCAGCACTGCACCGCCGTTGGAGAAGCTCGACAGGTGTTTCGACCAGTTGAAGCTGATGCCCGAAGCTGTGCCGAACGTGCCGACGTGCTTTCCTCCGGTGCGGGCACCGAGTGCTTGGGCCACGTCCTCGACGACGGCAAGGGAGTGCTGGTCCGCGAGCTGCCGCAGTGCCGGCATGTCGATGGCTTCGCCGAAAAGGTGCACAGGCACGATCGCCGCAGTGTTCGGGGTGATCGCATCCCGAACCGCGTCCAGGTCCATCACCATCCGGCCGGGCTCTACGTCAACGAAGACCGGGGTAAAGCCCGCCATGATGATGCTCGCCGCGGTGGCGTAGAAACCGAAGTCGCAGGTGATGACCTCTGCGCCCGCCGGGGCGTCGAGAGCGCGGAGGGCGATGATGAGCGCGTCGGTGCCGGAGGCGACTGCCACGGCAGAGCCAGCCTGGCTGTAGTCCGCGAGCAGTCCTTCGAACGTCTCGACGCTCCGGGCGAACGCCGTGTCGTCAGCAAGGTCGACCGAGCCGATCGCCTGGGCGAGTTCCGCTGCAAGGGCGTCGTGCTGCCTGCTGTTGGAGTGGAACGGGATCACTGCGTCGCTCCTTAGTCAGATGCTGGTGGCCATCGAAGTGACGGACCCAGCGGTGGGCGAGACGTGCTCGTGCTCGACTCGGTCAACGACGAGTTGCCGCAGGGCCTGGCAGTCGGCGAGGTCACGAGCCAGCTGCGGGTCAGAAACCACGTGCTTGACGGCGCTGTTGAGGAACTCGCGCCAGGGCCGCTCGATGTCCGTCCCGTACAGGCTCAGCAGCCGTCGCCACGACCTCTCGTATGCGGTGACGGACGTCAGCCACTCTTCGAGGGACCGGCGGGGCGTGTGCCCGCAGGGAAGATGGCTCGTGGCGCGAACTGTGTGGCCCGTGGAGAGAGCGTGTGCCGAGAGACTGGGGCCGATCAGCGTGCCGAGATCGAGGGCTGTATCAACTGCCCTCTCGAACGCCGGTCGACGTGCCAACGTGCCGCCCGCACCGCCTTGGATATAGGGCTTGCTCACAACACCGCAGACGCGTTCCAGGGTCTGAATGAACCTCTGCGAACTCGGCGTTTCCCACATTGAGCACTGCTCGTGGATGACCATGCCGCTGATGGCGTCGAGGGCGGGTTCGGCCGCCAGGGCACACTCCAGGTGGGACCAATGGGCAGGGCCACGCAAGACGGCATCGGCATCGAGGAACCCGACGAGGTCCTGCCTTGTGCCCAGGCTTTCGGAGATGCTGAGGCCTTCTCGCACAGCTCGGATGTATCCGACATCGCCCCTGATGACTGCGACCGCGAACGGCGCCGGCGATTCGGACAGTTCCTTGATGACAAGCCCAGGGTCCACGGCCGGCTGGCGGCTGCCGTTGAACACCAGGATGTGCAGGGCCAAAGTCTGAGGAGGTGCCTCCGAGATGGCGCGCAGGCTGGAGTGGATGGCCGGTCGCGGGTCGTGGTCCGGGCCGACTGGGACCATGACGGGAATCGCGCCGCTGGTTGTGCCCGGTATGGGCGTATGCAGCATCTCGGCGGTCATGCCTGCCCCTTCTCTCGGATCAGTGGGATTCGACAATGTGACGTGCTGTGTCCAGGCCCTGCCGGACGGCCTGGTCCATGTTGATGTAGCGATAGGTGGCGAGGCGGCCCGCAGCCCGCAGGGGGTTGCGCTCGTAGCTGGCGAGCTTCGCTTCGTATGCGGCTTGGAGGGACCTGTTGGAGCCGGCACTGTCGGGCACCGGGTAGTGCTTTGCTGAGGCGCCGGGATACTCACGCATGATCACCGTGCCGCGGGTCGCATGCAGTTTTTCCAGCGCCCACTTGGTTTCGATTGTCCGCGTCCAAGGGACCGCGAGGTCGGGCTCATTCACGACCATCGACGGCTGCGCAAGTGTGACGTCGGGCATGAACTGGCTCTCCAGCCGGACTCCGCGCCACTCCAGGGGGCCAAGCTCGCAAGTGTAGAAGTCGTCGAGCGCAGACGTGATGACGACGGGTTCGCCGGGAAGGGCCAAGTCCGCGAGATCGGAGTGAGTTACGGGCTGCCCGAGGTGCACCTCGGCGTCCGCCAGGAGGGACTCCACGAGGTGGGCGTAACCGCGCTCAGGCCACCCTTGGTATGGGTCGCGAAACAAGCCGCGGTGACCGTCATTCCGGAGTTCAACCCGGTTGGCCGCGACGGACGCCGAGAGCGACTCGGGGTCACGGCCCCACTGCTTCATCGTGTAGTTGCGGACACATAGCCCGTACAGGGTGTCTCCCATGAGCGTCCGGCAATAGGTGGCGAAGTTGGTCGCATCAGGATTCCGGGGCAGGACCGCCAACTCGCGCTCAATTCGCGGCCATTCCTCAAGCTGGGCCAGTTCGCTCCGCTGCAGGGGCCAGCTCAGCTGATTCGAGCGGACACGAATGGTGACGCGATGCTCGTAGGGCACGAAGGCCGTGTGCTCGCTGACGAGTCGCCACACTTCGGAGTCACATGTGTGGAAGATGTGCGCCCCGTGCGGCTCGTACGGGACTCCGCGGAGCCATTCGCTCCGTATATGACCGCCGACCACGTCGGCCTGCTCGAAGACACGCACCTTGAAGCCGCCCCGGGCCAGTTGCCATGCAACGGTCGCACCCGTCAGCCCGGCGCCGACTACAACGCAGCTCCTGGCGGCGGTCACCGCGCATCCAATCCAGCGAGGAAAAAGGGCCGTTGGACTCCCAGGGCGGCAAAGGTGAAGGTGTAACTACTCGACGCCCACATTGATCCACAGGCAGTTCTCGCCGCGACTTGTGGCAACACTGGTACTCCCATCTGCTGCGACTAGGCGTGCGGCTGCACGCGAGGCGGTGATCACGGCCCTGAGCCGCGAGTCTGCGAGGGGACGGGCTGGACCGCTGACGTGCGGAGGAGTGCACTGCTAGGGGCTCCAGCTCACCGCCAAGGACGTCAGGACCGAGCAGCAATACTGGAGCTCCACTTGGCGAATCGCACATCACAGGCGTGATATCGCCGACGTGATACAGGGAGAGGGAACGATGCGTTCAAGATGCTGCCGAGCGTGCAGACCGCTCGGGACCACGATCAGTGAGCTTCGCCGACCTGGAGAGGACCACCGCGATGGACATGAGTCAAGCCATGGAGGATCTCGGCGTCACAGAAGATCTACTTGGTAGCGAGCTGATCCGGCAACTCGATGTACGCGGATTCGTCATTCTCGAAGGATTCCTGACTCTATGCGAGGTTCAGGCGCTGCGAGACCGCCTGGCCGAGCTTTTGGTGATGGAAGGTGAGAAGGCCGGCACTGAGGTCAACAAGGAGCCTGGCACAGACCGGGTTTCAGACTTGGTGAACAAGGGGCACGTCTTCGAGAAGTGCTTCACCCATCCCGTCCTCCTCGCGGGTGTGCAGCGTGTGCTTGGAGAATTCAAGTTGTCCTCGCTGAGTAGTCGGC
Organism: Streptomyces roseochromogenus subsp. oscitans DS 12.976; assembly: GCF_000497445.1. Lineage (NCBI taxonomy): Bacteria > Bacillati > Actinomycetota > Actinomycetes > Kitasatosporales > Streptomycetaceae > Streptomyces > Streptomyces roseochromogenus. The sequence goes on from NZ_CM002285.1 coordinate 5,580,533, forward strand.
AACCATTGCCTCACGAAGGCCAGCAGCCACTGCATGCCGACTGGCGGGGGCCTGCCCCCCAGGCCGGAGACTTTCAGGTATTCAATTCAATATGGCTGCTCGATGACTTCACGTGCGAAAATGGTGCGACTCGCGTCGTGCCCGGATCGCACCTTTGGAGGAAGGCGCCGTCCGCGGTGATGGCCGACCCTGTTGACACTCATCCTGCGGAGACTCTCATCGTGGCTCCGGCAGGGTCACTGATCATGTTCAATGGCCATCTGTGGCATGGAGGCACCACCAACAAGAGCGGCGAGCCGCGCCAGGCACTCCACGCGTACTTCACTCGCAGGTCTAATCCACAGCAACTCGACCAGGCGACATTCATACGCAACGACACGCTGGCACGACTCAGCGTCGCTGCCCGATTCCTTCTCGACGTCTAGCCACAACCCGGGTCGCAGAAACCATCTCGCTCGGGAGTGGACCCAGTGGATTGGTCACCCTGCATGTCTCCCTGGTGGGGAACACACGGTGCCGCGAGATCACTCTCGCGGGGTGGCATCAGACCCCGATGGCCCGATGTCTTCTCGCTTCGACGCTGCGCGCCCTTCGCCGAACCGGCTGAGGGTCTTACCGCAACTCCACGAGCTTTTTCCGTCTCCCCGCTACCCGAGGTGACGTTTCCAATCATCCGTTGGGCGGCATGCCTGATATTCTGCGCTGCATTATGGCGCCGCCCAATACTGAATCCGCAATCGCGGCAGCTGAATCTACTGTCCGAGACGGATACACGTGAGTTTTGCGATCCACATCTCGAACAGACCTGATTGACTGGTTCACCTGGCGTCAGTACGACCATCGTGGACCCATACCAAAGGGCTTTGTAGGCGAGTTGCCGGCGAACCTCTCCTGGCGCCGCGTCCAGCAGATACCTGTTGAAGCGCGCGGTGATCGAACTGGCCCGACGGCCCTCACCAGGAACCGGTGGCCGCTTCATCAGCCCCTGCACGTCAAAGCCTTCCACAGCGATGTGCGAGAAGTTCTCCGCCAGCTGCCTGGTCAGTGCGTGAAGGTGGGTCGCCCGGCGCTCAGCGACCACATGATGGATCCGGGCAACCTTACGTGCCGCCCTTCCGCGGCGTACGGACCCCTTGACGGTTTTGGACAGAGCGCGCTGCGCCTTCGTCAATCGCGTCATGCACCGTTGCAGGTGCCGAGGGTGTTCGACCACATTGCTGTCGTGATCCGCCTGGCGAAGCCGCCCAGACAGGACAGCCAGGTGCGTAGAACCAAGATCCACTCCGACCACTCCTCCGGCACGCTGGCGAGCGGTGAGACGCTGAGGGATCTCCTGCTGCACCCTGCACAACACCGATGCATACCAGCGGCTCCCAGCGCGTGACACGGTCACCGACTGAATCACCGCCTGCCCACGGCCGACCATGCGCGCCAAGGGCTTGCCGGAGTTGTGGATGCGGACCTCGCCGAACTTCGGCAGATTGATCCTTCGGTATCCGACGAGTCGGATCGAGGGGCGCTTCGCATCGTGGTGCAGTCGGAAGGAGTCCCTGCTGCGCCCCTTCTTCTTGTAGCGGGGGTAGCCAACGCGGTGCCCACCACGCTGTCCCCGCAGGGAAGAGAGCCAGTTCCTCCACGCCGCATCGGCGTCGATGAACCCGGACTGGAAGCAGTGATTGTTCACCTCCCACCACCAGGGGCACGAACCGTCCACGGCGCTGCGGCTGTCTCCCCGGCCGGTGACCCACGCCTTTTGGATCGCTGGTTTGGAAGGGACCACGAGTTTGATGCGCTTGCGGGCCTCTGCCTCGGTCTCTCCGGATTCGACTAGCGCCTGCACCTCGGCGCGCCATCTCTGGTGCTCGGCTTGCTTGGCTGCGAGTGCATGGTTGAAGGCCCACCTGGCGGCGCCCGCGTACCGGGTGAGCAGGGCAGCCTGGGAGTCGGATGGGTCCAGGGCAAACCGGTAGGCGCGCAATACCTCCTGCGACGTCATCGATCCCCCACAAGCTCGGCATCCGTGGCGAGAGCATAGTGCTCGTCACCCACCAGATCCCGGCAACCATCTCTCCCCCTCACTGCACCGGTGTTCACGAGGCCGACGCAGTGTTCGGTGAGGCTCGCAAGCAGCCCGATCACGGCAGCCACTCGAATCTTCCGCCCGGTTCCAAGGAGTCCTGAGGCGAGACCCATCGGACAAGCCCCAGTCCGGCTGGGATTACGCGGACTCGAGCTCGGAGGGAGCAGATCGCTGGCGATGAAGCAGGGCGGGATCCTGCGGGCCACGAAGGATCGGGCCCGTGAGCTCGATCGGCACATCAAGGCCGTCGAGAAGCATGACGATCTTGTCGATGTTGGTGAGCCTGCGCATGCCGGATTCCAGCATCGACAGGAAAGCCTGGCTCAGGCCCGTCAGCGTGGCCACATCATCTTGCCGGAGCGATCCGAGCTGCCGGACAAGTAGGCAGACAGTGCCGAAGTCTCTCTCTCGGAGGGCTAATTGAACCTCGGCTGACTCCCAGACGTGGGCTGGGACGAACGGCTGAGGTGCCCACGCCGGCCGGAGACACGTACTGCAGTACTCGTCGCTGTTATACCGACTCAGTCGGCACCCGCAACCGTCACAGCGACGCAGATGCTCTCCTGTCGCGGGCGTCTTGATCGTGGGAATTGCCGACACGGACATCCTCTCCTCGATGAACAGAGATACCAATTGGGGACGAAAGGCCGCGACGGCGCGGACCCTGGCCAGCGCCGTCCGCGAACAGCCGAGACGCCACCCGAAGCGTTCAGCAGCAGCATCTGGGTGCTGCTGATGCCCACTCGACCGTGTGGGACCTAAAGGGTGGAGTCCTCCGCGGACCCATAGATCTCTCTGCGGGCCCTGCTCAGGGCTCGGCGCAGCGCAGCGGGTTGCGTTAGAGCCCTCGGAGAACTGGGCAACCTGTGCCAGTGCAGACCGGACGGCTCGGTCTTGCCTGCTGGGGGAACGATGACGTGGCACTTCACACCGAGCGCGACCGTCCCTGGCTCTTCCCAATCCGGTGCAGTGCCCTTGGGGACGAGAAAGTAAAGACGGGGCTCCGGGCCACCGGCCTCAAGAATGACGGGCCCGATCAGGTCGCCGGCTTCGACGAGGATCTCCATGGCACGCAGACCAGTAGCCTCGACTGCGCGGATGGCGTCCCACCACGTGCCCGCGGCGCAAAGGTCAGACTCCTCGCCAACGGGCATCCATCGAGGCAACGGTGCGGACGCTCCCGGGGCGGCATCAGGCATCATGCGAATGGTCTCCCCACAACTGGTTGTGAGGAGACCATTCCATTCTGCAAGCGCCGTGAGCGGACAGACTGTCCGTGGGGTCTCTCGGCCAAACCCCTTGACGTACCGTCAGGCTGTGGTAAGGCCTGCCCAACTCCCGAATGCTGTCAGCTCGTTGGAGGGATGGGTCTCCAAGCGCAGCAACGCAGACGTGGTCTCGCGGACAGACGGGTGGAACCTGACGTGGTTCGGCGCCACCCTGCGCGCCCGCTGAAGATCGGCGAAGGCCCCCGGCCTGTCCCCTGCCGCGAGCTTCGCCGAGGCCACGTCGATGAAGTGGTGGCTCGACCGCTCGCCGACTGTCGCCGCAGGCGGCATCCACTCACCGCCGGAGGAGGGGGCCCACTCTCGAAGCCGCGCCAGGGCCTGCTCCGTGTCGCCCATGTCGATCATCGCGTGTACTTCGTGAATGCGGATGTTCGTCGGCCCGAACGACATCTCGTACGCGAGGGAATCACGGTTGCCGGCCATCCTGGCCACTTGCTCCGCTTCCCGCAGGTAGTCGCCCGCACGATCAGGGTTGTTCTCGCGCGCCTCGAGCACAGCCAGCTTGAGTAGCAGAGCGCCGTCCACCGCCAGAGCGTCGTCCGAGTACGACCGTTCCGGCTGAATCCGCTCAAGCTCGCGGCGCAGCGCCAGCAGCTTGCGACGAGCGGAGCTGTAAGCGCCCTGTCGGAGCATCGCACCGGCAACCAGGTAGGCGGCAGTGACCTGCATCAACGGGTCACGAGACCGGTCCGCAGCCCAACGGACGCGTTCTAGCGACGCGGTCGAGAGATCATGATGGCCCAGTTTGTGCGCGAGGGAGTTGACTGCCCGGTAGGCGCGGGCGAGATGCCAGAAGGCCGTCCGCTCCTCGTCGCCCTGAGTGCTGAGCGCCACGTGCGTGAGCTCGGTGATGATCGGCGCCAGGAGCGGTCCCATCGGAGCGTACCGCGCGTCCCGCCGTAGAGCCGCGATCTGATCGACCTCTGAAGCGAGTACCGGCAGCGCGCGGGGAGCAACATCCAGCTCGTCGGGGGTGTCGTAGCACAGCATGATCCGCCGGAGCTCTGGGATCACCGCGTGGACCCCGTCCTCGGCCTCCGGCTCCCCGTAGTACGGCTGCCCCGTGAGGACTTCCACGCCGAAGTGCAGCGCCTTCGCCAGTGCCAGGACCAACGAAAGCGGCGCCTTCCGTTTCCCGGATTCGAGTTTTTCTATGTAGCTGGGTGATACGGCGACTTTCTGAGCGAGTTGAGCGACAGACAGTCTCCGAACCTTGCGGGCTATCCGGAGCCGGTCGCCCAGCGTCACGTTCTCGGCCATGGACGGATCATCCCTTCGCGACGGAGCACTCAGATCAGAGTACGGACAAGGCACCCCTCGGCGGACTGCGTCGCCAAGTGTTTACGAGGGCGCCGTCCGTCCATGAGGGCTTCGTGCGCTGCGGCGCCGGCTTGAAGCCTCGGTGGAACGAGCACAGCTCACAGGGGCGGCACACGAAGGAGAGGATGAATAGTAAATACTCCCCAATTAGGGGCATCGCGAAGGAGGTCAATCGACGCCGCGTCAAGGGGCAGCGCACAGAAACCCACGGACAAATTGTGCGGACGCTCCAACTACCCAGAGAAGCCGCCCCCTTGCTCTGGGTGTCAGAGCCGACTCCTCGCCCGCGCACACCTCCACCCAGAGTGAACGCCACCGTGTACCGACCCGTCGCCCGCACACGCCAGGTCACGTCGACCGAGCGGCGCATCCCCGGGTGCCCCGCGCACCTGGGGCACCGAGCACGACGACAACGCCGCCCAGCTCGGCAGCATCGCAGGACATGCCGTACCAGCTGACCTCGCCAGGTAAGCACAATGGCAGCCTGCGGGTCAGGTGGAAGGGTGGGTGCGCTGCCCGTAACCTCCTCTGCCCATTGCCTGGCTGCGCGCCCCAACCATGCCCTTCGCCTGGGACGCGGCACGCCCGGACACGACGACTGGCAGGAGGGCATCCCCCTGAGCTATCAGACGCGATGAGCAGCTACCACCACTGCCGTCTCCGCGAAGAAGATCCGAAGACTCAGCGGGAGCGCAGGGTACGCATGTGTTGCACGAACTCGCGTGCCTCTCGATCATCGTCGTACTGCTGGGTTAGGACTGCGCTGAGATCACCGGCCACCATCATCAGGGAAGGCAGGGACTGCCGGTCACCTTGGAGGGCCTGCTCGCCGTAAGTGAGGGCGGCGCCGAGATCACCGCCTCGGGCAGCGACAACGCCCAGGGTGATCCGCGCCTCGGCGTTGCGCATGGGCGAACGCTCCGTGCCGTCGAAGTCCACGCCGGCTCGGAGGACTTCACGGGCCAGATTCTCGGACAGTTGGTTGTCGCCCACCTTGCGATAGCAGTCCATGGAGTAGAAGTCCCACTTGCTCGGGTCGACCACGAAGTGGTTCTGCACATTGTCCGGGTAGGGCAAGGACTCCAGGAGACGGCGCCCGGCGTCGAGGGCAACCTCCGTCTGCCGCCGGTCCCCAACCCTGGCCCAGGCCTTAGCCTTTTGAGCCAGCAACTGCACTGCTACGGACTGGTTGGGGGCAACGGCGAGCCCGTCGTCCGCCGCGGCGAGGACACCGCGCATGTCTCCGTTCGTGAGTGCGAACCAGGCGCGCATCTCATGCGCCCACCCTTGAATTTCTGAGTGTCCGACCTCCCGGCCGATCGACAGTGCGGCCTGCCGAGTGGCCTCCGCGCGGGTGCGGGCTGCACCCCCGCTGTCGTACTCCACGCAGCCCACAAGCAAGGTGAGCATGCCTGCAAGGGCGAGGACGTCTCGGTGCTGTGCGAGCGTCAGGCGCTGGTGCTGCATGCCGGCGACTCGGTGGAGCCAGGCTTTGCTCTCGACCAGAAGCTGGTCGCCGGGCATGTAGGCGTACTCCGAGCAGAGCCTGTCCACCGTGATGCGCAGCGCATCCAAGGTGGCCTCATCGACGTCTGAGGCGCGCAGCCGGGCGACGATCTCAACGGTGTCCATGCCCGAGACATCCCGCACCTCAGTGTTCCCGTCCCTGCGATGGTCCGCAGGGAAGAAAGCGTGGGTGGTTGTGCCGAAGACGGCCGCAATCAGTGCCTTGTGGTCTCGGGGCTCGATCGCCCCGGACTCCCAGCGGCGCCAGGATCGCGCAAGCGTTCGCTCATCCGGCAGGTCGTGGGTTGAGTGGGCACGCATAGCGCGGGCGGCATCGAGAGGGCTCCAGTTACGGGCGGTGCGCTCGGACTCCATGCGCTTTGCCCAGACAGGGCGGTCGTCGATCATGCCGTGCCCTCCACCTCAGCCATCCGGCCTTCGCTTCCAGACGAGTCTTGCACGCAGAGTCGCCCCTCGCGGGCGGACAGCGGGGACACGGTAGGGGGCACTTGAAGTGACCTCCATGTCCACCCTTCCGACGGTAACCGTACGCATACAGAGTGTCGATCGCGTGGTGCCTGGAGATTCACGACGGTGATCTCCGAGGTCCTGGGCGGAATGAG
>NZ_CM002285.1:5587375-5589583 GCF_000497445.1 Streptomyces roseochromogenus subsp. oscitans DS 12.976
TGTCGGCGACGGCTGAAAAGTGGACCAGTAGCGACGCTTGAAAGTTGACCCCCTCCAAGGGGTCTGGCTCGTTGAGTCAGACCGGGAGGAGTGGTGATCAGCGTGGAGGACTGGGCGGAGATCCGTCGGCTTCACCGGGCCGAGCAGATGCCGGTGAGGGCGATCGCGAGGAAGCTGGGGATCTCGAGGAACACCGTTCGCAGGGCCATCGCGGACGACGCACCGCCGAAGTACCAGCGGGCGCCGAAGGGCTCGATCGTGGACGCGGTCGAACCGCAGATCCGCGAGCTGCTCGAGCAGTGGCCCGAGATGCCGGCGACGGTGATCGCCGAGCGGATCGGCTGGGACCGGGGCCTGACCGTGCTCAAAGACCGCATTCGGGACCTGCGGCCGGCCTACCGGCCTGCGGATCCGGCCTCGCGGACGGTCTATGAGCCGGGCGAGATCGGCCAGTGCGACCTGTGGTTCCCGCCCGCCGACATCCCACTCGGCTTCGGCCAGGTGGGGCGGCCGCCGGTGCTGGTGATGGTCGCGGGCTACTCGCGGTGGATCACCGCACGGATGCTGCCCTCCAGGTCGGCCGCCGACCTGATCGCCGGGCACTGGCGGCTGCTGACCGAGCTGGGAGCCGTCCCGCGGGTGCTGGTCTGGGACAACGAGGGAGCCGTCGGCTCATGGCGGTCCGGCGGCCCCCAACTCACCGACGAATTCGCCGCGTTCGCCGGTCTGCTGGGCATCAAGTTCCTGCTCTGCAAGCCACGCGATCCAGAGGCCAAGGGTCTGGTCGAGCGGGCCAACGGCTATCTGGAGACGTCGTTTCTGCCCGGGCGGGTGTTCACCTCGCCGGCGGACTTCAACATCCAGCTCGCCGACTGGCTGACCAGGGCCAACCGGCGCATCCACCGCACCTTGCAGGCCCGTCCGTCGGACCGGCTGGAGGCCGACCGCTCTCGCATGCTCGCCCTGCCGCCGATCGCCCCTCCGGGCTGGTGGAAGGCATCGCTGCGGCTGCCGCGGGATCACTATGTCCGCCTGGACACCTGCGACTACTCGGTCCATCCGCTGGCCGTCGGCCGCCGCATCGAGGTCGCCGCGGACCTGGACCAGGTCCTGGTGACCTGCGACGGCGTCGAGGTCGCCCGTCATGCCCGCAGCTGGGCCCGCCATCAGACCATCACCGACCCCGATCACGCGGCGGCTGCCGCTGCCGCCCGCAAGGCGGCCGTCGACAAGAAGGCGGCACCGACGATGACCACGGAAGTCGAAGAGCGGTCGCTGGATACCTATGACCGGATCTTCGGTGTCATCGACGGCGGCCTCAGCACCGGCGAGGGAGTCGCGTGATGGCCGCCAAGCAGACGGCGAACAGCCGTGACGTCTCCTCCGAACTCGTCTATCTGACCAAGGCGTTGAAGGCCCCGGCCCTGCGGGATGCGGCCACCCGGCTCGCCGAACGGGCCCGTGACGAGGGCTGGAGCCACGAGGAGTATCTGGCGGCCTGCCTGCAGCGGGAGGTCGCCGCCCGCGATTCGCATGGCGCCGAGGGACGCGTCCGGGCGGCCCGCTTCCCCTCCCGCAAGTCACTGGAGGACTTCGACTTCGATCACCAGCGGTCTGTGAAACGCGAGGTCATCGCTCACCTGGGGACGCTGGATTTCGTCGTCGGCAAGGAGAACGTCATCTTCCTCGGGCCGCCCGGCACCGGCAAGACCCACCTGGCCACCGGGCTCGGCATCCGGGCCTGCCAGGCCGGCCACCGGGTGGCCTTCGCCACCGCCGCCCAGTGGGTGGCCCGCCTGGCCGAAGCACACCAAGTGGGCAGGCTCAGTGACGAGTTGACCCGGTTGGGCCGGATCCCGCTGATCATCGTGGACGAGGTCGGCTACATCCCCTTCGAACCCGAGGCGGCGAACCTCTTCTTCCAGTTCATCTCGGGCCGCTACGAACGGGCATCGGTGATCGTGACCAGCAACAAACCCTTCGGCCGCTGGGGCGAGGTCTTCAGCGACGACACTGTCGCCGCCGCCATGATCGACCGCCTCGTTCACCACGCCGAAGTCATCTCACTCAAGGGCGACAGCTACCGCATGCGCGGCCGCGACCTCGGACGGGTTCCCGCAGCCAACACCGGGGAATGACCAACATCAACAGACGTAGGGGGTCACTTTTCGTCCGTCGGCAGTGGCTCACAATTCAGCCGTCGCCGAC
>NZ_CM002285.1:5589608-5658900 GCF_000497445.1 Streptomyces roseochromogenus subsp. oscitans DS 12.976
AAATGAGCGACGCAGCGGCATCGATCGACGGCGACGAGGGGATAGCGATGCTCGAACAGGGCTATGCCGGGGCGAGTGCGATCACCGAACGCTACCGGCACTGTGCTCGGTGCGGCTGCCGCCTCAGCCGCTACAACAGCGATTCACGCTGCGGTGGATGCCAGCGACTCCCAGCGGATTTACCTTCGAGGCAACCCCAAGTGCTGCCCGAGGTGTGGGCCAATGCGGGCGTTCAGGCCGCGCTTGTCGCCAGAGACTTCGGCAGGCTGTGCGCTCTCGTACGGGAAGCCAGCGGCCTACGGCAAGATGACATGGTCATGCTAACCGGCCTGAGTCAGTCGTTTCTCTCGATGCTGGAAACGGGTGCGCGCCGGCTGACGAACATCGACAAGATCATCATTCTCCTCGATGGACTGGGCACGCCAGCCGAACTGACGGGTCCGATGCTAGAACCAGACCACGGCTTAGATGACCCGCACCCACGTATGGACCGCACCCGGGAAGCCCCCGCTCAGGCGCCCCTGACGGAACGAGGGATGCGACCGGGACCTCGTTGATCTTCTCCCACGTGCCGCACGACTGCAGCGCCAGCAACGTTCGGCACGGGCAGCAGGCGGAGGTGCCTGGCTGGGGTAAACGGGTCGTGGAAGGTGCCCTCCTGTTGGCACTCTGACGCCATGTTGTTCATGCTCACCGGGTCAAGCTGCTCGGGTAAGACGACCCTGGCCTATGCGACGGCCGGTCAGCTCGGGAAGATCGCGGTGCACGACTCCGACGAGCTTGGTGTGCCGGAGGGCGCCAACCGCCACTGGCGCCATCGAATGACCGAGCAGTGGGTGCGACGCGCGTTGGACTACCAGGACCGTGGCATCGACCTCCTGCTCAGCGGGCAGTCGCCCTTGGGCGAATTGCTGGCAGCGCCCTCCGCCCCGCTACTGGACGGCATCGCCGTTTGCCTGGTCGATGTCGCTCCCCCCGTCCGACGCGCTCGCCTCGCCGAGCGTGACCCCGGGCGGTGGAACACCCAGGCGATCGACGCCTACCTCCGCTGGGCTGCATGGCACCGCAAACACGCCCTCGACCCGTCTCACCGGCCCGACGTCATCATCGAGGACGGCTGGCCCGAGATGGCCTGGCACCGCTGGACCGGGTGGCACTCCGATGATCCCCGATGGTGCACTCAGCTGCTCGACACCACGGACCATTCAGTCCCCGAATCCGTAGCCCACGTCGAGCAGTGGATCACTGAGCAGCGCGACGCACACCAGGCCGGCCGACTCCCTCTGCGCCACGGCTGGGCTTCGTGACCGCTCAAACGGCTCGTTCCAGTGATCCCGATCCACAGGCGGCCCGGAGCCTGATCCTCGCGCTAGAGCTCGTCGCCAATGCGGCCCGGACAACACCTCGGAGCGTCCGTCATCACGGACAACGCGGCTCGTTTTGGTCTCATCCACCCCGTCCGGCGCCGACCGACGTCCCTACCGTCACCTGCTCCACCGCATGCTCTGCGGCATGACCGCCGCCCTGGACGAACTACGGCAGGGCGGCCTGGAAGTCGCGAGCATTCGACACCGCGCCGACTCGACGTCGGTATCGGTGCTGCGCAGTCACACCTCGACGTCGTACATCCTGGCCATCGCCGAGCTGGTGTCCCCGGTGCGCGCTTGACTGCTGCGGAACCAAATCACCAGCGTGATACGTCGCTGGCGCACTGGCCCGTAGGCTCTGCCTCCATGCAGCAGTTGGCGATCTTCGACCTCGACAACACCCTTGTGGACCGCCAAGGTCCATTGGCAGCCTGGATCTCAGCTTTCTCCGAGCAGCAAGCCCTGACGGACCTTGCTCGAACGCGCCTGTTCGATGCGATGCGCGACCGCGCCTCTTTGGGAACCTTTGAGGTGTTTTGCAGTGAATATGAGCTCTCGCCTTCGGCCGAAGCGTTGTGGCTCGATTACAGCGACTACATGGCGCGCTCCGTCAGATGTCCTGCAGGAGTACTTGACGGCCTATCCAGGCTCCGAGGTGCTGGCTGGAAGGTTGCCGTTGCTACGAACGGTGGGACCGAGATCCAGACGGCGAAAGCGACCGCATCGGGAATTGTCGATCACGTTGATGCGGTGTGCATCTCTGAGGCAGTCGGTGCGCGCAAGCCGGAAACGATGATCTTCCAGAAGGCGGCCGTCGCCTGCGGAGCTGATCTCGCACTGGGCGGCTGGATGGTCGGTGACGGTGTGGACACCGATATCCGCGGGGGTCGAGCAGCTGGGCTGCACACGATCTGGATCAGCGGCGGCAGGCCCTGGACCAGTGATGACGCGCGACCGGACCACGTCACTACCGACGTAGGCCAGGCGATCGATCTGCTGCTCACCACCGTGGGCTGAGAGGACATCGTCGTGGATTGTGAAGCGATCACGGTTGGGTTGTTGCACCCCGGCAGCATGGGTGCCGCATTCGGTGCCCAGTTGCGACGGCAGAACATTCGGGTGCTGTGGTGCACGGACGGTCGTAGCAGCCGGTCCAGAGGCCGGGCCGAGGAAGCCGACTTCGAAGGTGTACAGAACCTCGGGCAACTGGTGGCGCGTGCCGATGTGCTGCTGTCTCTGTGTCCGCCTGCCGCGGCGGTGGATGTCGCACAGCAGGTGGCTGCCTGCGGGTTCAACCGGTTGTATATCGAGGCGAATGCGATCACGCCTCGCCGCGTCAAGGATGTCGCACAATTACTTCCTGGTGCCGTGGTCATCGACGGCGCGGTGGTCGGCTCCCCACCGGTGGGCGGCAAGCAGCCCACGTTGTATCTGTCCGGAGACCCCGCCGGCTGTTCCCAAGCCGAGATCTTGTTCGAAGCGAGCGACGTGAAGACGCATGTGCTGGGCGCCGAGGTGGGAACGGCCTCTGCGCTGAAGCTGGCGTACTCGAGCTACCAGAAGGCTTCCCGCGTCCTGGCGGCACTCGCCTACGGTGTCGCCGACGCCAGCGGCGTAGCCGACGAACTCCTCAAGATCGCCGGAAAGCGCGGCGGCAGCTACCTGACCGAAACCGACTACATCCCCAAGACAGCATCCCGCGCCTGGCGCTGGGGCCCCGAACTCGACGATGCAGCAGCCCTGCTGAGGGACGTCGGGCTCCCAGATGACCTGATGCGAGCAGCCAGCCGAGTCCTCCACTACTGGTCGGACGCCCGAGACCGCGAGCTCACCGTTGCGGAGGCACTCTCACTTCTGCACGTCGACCCTGGCCTGGAGGAAAGCGGAGACCGGTAGTGCGTCTTCCTGATTCCCTGCGATCAGATCCCGCGGCGAATCAGGAGATCAATCTCCTGGGCAGCCTCTGTGGGCGACATGGCGTCGGTGTCCAGCTGCAGGTCCCAAGTGAAATCGGTGTTGGCCTCGATGTCTTGGGCCGTAGCGTCCCAGGCGGTCAGGCGGGCCTCAGTGTCGCTGTCGCCGCGTCCCTTGGAACGGATCGAGGTGCTCTCCCGCGAGCACCACAGCAACACACTGGTCCACGAGGCGGGGAACTTCTCCACCATTGCCTCAAGGCCGGCGACCTGCCCGAGATGCAGGATGGGAATGCGCCCGTCCTGCATGGCCTGGGCAAGGCCAGGGCGGTCCACGAGGTAGATGTTGCCGTACCTGTCGTTTCGGTAGATCACGTCCCCGCGGGCCTCAAGCTCTGCCAGCTGATTGACGGTCCCCATCCGGTAGCCGTGGGTTCGACCGCTACCGATCTTGAGACGCTCGAACGCGCTATATCCAGCGTTGAGTTTGCATAGCTCGGTGGTGATGGTGTCTTTCCCGGATGCAGGGGGACCGTACAGAAGGACGCCCTGGCTCATGCGAACACCGTCCCGAAGATCTGCCGAACCTGATCGGTGAGGGATATCGCCGCACCCAGACGGTTGTCGACCACCAAGTGCGGCACGACCGGCCGTAGGTCCGGATCAATCGTCGAGGCGTACTCGTCCCAGTTCTGCAACTTCCAGCTGTCGCGGGCTGCCGAGCGGAAGCTGATGTACTCGTGCATGGTCTCCAGGTCGCACTGGATCCAGATGACTGCCACGGTGACGCCCCGCGCCTCGCACCGGTTGATCAGCCGGCGCATCCACCGCTCATCGCTCACCTCGGCAACGAACGGTGCGGTGAGCACTGTGCTGATCGAACAGTCGACATTGGCGTAGGCGGTCTCCAGCAAGCACTGGTACTCCAATGGACGCACCTTGTCCCGATACAGCGGGGAGTGCCGGTCGTTTGGATCGCTTCCCATCTCGACTAGCAGCCGCTCAACGAGCGGACGGGTGATGGGGTCCTTGTCGAGGACCGGCCACCCGGTGAGCCGTGAGATGAACCGTGAGAACTCCGACTTCCCGCTGCCAGCAAGCCCGGCCACCACCAGCAGCGTGGGTCGGTTCGGGTCGCCACCGGTGTGACGACGCTTCCACGCGTCAATGATCCGCTGCTGAACTTCCTGACCATTGGCGTTGGCATCACCCGGAGCGATCTGAAGCACTGCGCGCTCAACGGCCAGCACGTGGTCGCCGAGTGGCTCTACCTCCGAGGGTGTGAGCTTGAGCTGAGTCTGCTCACCTGGCAGCGCCTTGCGGAAGCCCAACTCGGGCTCGGTCGCTCGGTAAAGAAGACAGTAAGCCCGGCGGTAGTGCGGACCGGGATACACCTCGCCCTGCTCGTGCTGCCACAGCGTCTGGAAGTTCGCTGCCGGCACGGTGAGTCCGGCAGCGCGCGCCACTTCACGTAGCCGCTCACCGGCACCCTCAAGCGTCAGACCATGCGCCTCACGCATGGCGCGAAGCTGGTCCGGACGCCACCCCGCGCGGCCTTTCGCCATGCCCGCTACCGCCTGCCCATCACTCACCATGATCGTGACCCTAAGTCTGCCCCGAATGAAGGCATGTGTAAGCGGATGTTGAAAAGTCACGTCGCCCGATGATGAGCAGCTTCGCCAAGCGCCAGTGATACGCCACAGAGCCGAACACCGGTGTGATGGGGCCCACTCCGGCAGGCGTGCTTGCCGGATCCAGGAGTTCATCAGCCGGTGAAGGAGACGATCAGGTGTCGGGACCGCGAGCCACTGAGGTACCTGCAACTTCGTGGGGCACTCGTCGGTGCCGTACCTGCCAGTGCCGCCTGAGCAGGTACAACAGCGACGACATCTGTTCCGGCTGCGCTCGCAGCACGACAGCCGCACAGCCTGCGCGCCCCTTCGTTCCGACCCATGTATGGGCCTGTCAGGACGTCAGAGACGCCTTGTTACACAAGGACTTCGGCAAGCTGTGCCAGCTCGTGCGTGAGTACGGCCATCTCCGTCAGGAGGACATGGCCCTCCTGACGGGATTGAGTCAGGCTTTCCTGTCGATGCTGGAATCCGGGCATCGACGCCTCACCAACATCGACCGGATCGTCGTGCTCCTAGACGGCTTGAACGCACCCGTCGACATCACCGGGCCGATGCTCCGCCCCGTAGCCGCTCCAGGTCCGCCTCTCCGGACCGTCTCCTGATACTCCAACCTCGATCGTGATCTGGCCGCCAAGCTGTGGTGCCGAGTATGACGACGGCCGTGACAACCAAACTTGCATTGACGCCGCTCTGTGAAGAAGGTACCCGGCTGATTCCGGCCCCGGTATCACACTTGTGATGTGCGAAGCGTGCGACGCCAATGCAGAGTTGAGCAATCAGAGGTGTCGCGGACACGCGTAGGCGATACCTTGCGATCTACGAGCGACGGAACGCGCGCCCACCTCATGCTGCCGTCGCCCGATGAGAGCCGCCCTGTCCTTCTGCTTCCCCCGTAGCGGAAGGGCAGGGCATCATCACTGCATCTGCTATGACGGTCGGCCTGAGCCATGTGCGACACGGGGGAGCTGGATGACGCTCGCGCCGGACCCACGCGCCTTTCCACCAGCACCCCCAGCCGATAGCACCGACCCCGGCGTCATTTCGGCTCACGACTGGGACGCCTTCGCCGCAGTCGACCAGATGGTCAACCACTGGGACCGGCCCGGATGGACAAGTCGCACCCGCGCGTACTACTGGATGCTCACCTTCCCTGAGACGCTCGCGCTCATCAGGCAAGCCCGCCACTGCCAACGGGAACTTCAGGACCTCGACTTCGATGCGGTAGACGAAGACGGCTTCCACCTCACACTCGGCCGCATCGGACTCATCCACGAGATCGCCCCGCATCGGTTGAAGCATCTGGCAGCCATCGCGCGAGAGCACGTCATCCACGCGTTCACGCTTCAGGCCATTCCACTGACGGCCTCCCGTGGGGCGATCCGCTACAGCATCGCCCCCTGGGACCCCGTCTTGCGGCTTCACGCGACGCTAGCAGCCGCCGGCAGCGAGTCCGGCCTGCCCCTGGATAAGCCGACCGCCAGCATGCGGCCCCACATGGGCATCGCGTACTGCAACCGGTCGATGCCCGCGCGCGACGTAAGAGCCGCCATACGGCCCCTCCGCGATCTCGACCCGATGCATGTGGACGTACACCACGTGGAACTCGTTGAACTCCGCCGCGAACGCAGGGCGTACCGCTGGCAGGTCGTCCACTCACTCTCACTGCGGTGAGCCGCCGAAGCGCCGGGCCACTACGGCCAGGCGGTCCTGCTGCCTCCCACGTCGACGATGTGATGCAGCTTGGGAGGAACAGGAACGTGGCTTCGCGGACCGAGTCGAGGTCTTCTTAGCAACGGCCTTCCCCCGGTGGTCCTTCACGATCAACGGCTTCTATGCCCTCTCTGCCTCGGGGGTCGCGTCGACGAGTCTTTCAGGGAGCGGCGGGAGACCGAACGCACCTCGCCCAGCTCGTGCGCAACAATCCATGTGTCCGCGAGACCCTTCGCGACCTGAGGAAGCAGTCACCGGTCACGGGCGGCAGCCACTTGTCCGAGCTGCTGGCCATGGCCCAGCGATGCAGGGCGGTGCAGTGAGGTCAAGGCAGGGCAAGGTGCTGGGCGTCGTCGGATCGAGCGCCGGCGGGATTGAAGAACTGCGTACAGGGCTCGTGGTCCCCGCGCTCGAACGGGGCTGGACGGTTGCGGTCACGCTCACACCGACCGCAGATCAGTGGCTCCGCGCGAGCGGGGAGACGGCGGAGCTCGAGGGGCTGACTGGCCTTCCTGTACGGTCCGAATCACGCCTGCCGGGTGACCCCCGGCCGCATCCGCCTGTGGACTGCTACGTGGTGGCCCCGGCAAGTGCCAACACCGTCGCCAAGCTCGCCCTGGGGGTCTCAGACAACCAAGCGTTGACACAGGTCAACGAAGCCATCGGAACACTGGACCTCCCGGTAGTCGTCTGGCCCCGGGTGAACGCGGCGCACGCTCGCCACCCCGCATGGGCAGGGCACATCAAAGCTCTTCACGATTCAGGGGTGCGGTTGATCTACGGAGACGAGGTATGGCCGCTCGCCGAGCCGCGGGCTGGGATGTCAGGGCGCCGGTGTCCATGGGAAGCCGTACTAGACGAGGCCAGCTTGGCGATCCCGACAGTCTATCCGGGCCCTTCATCCTGACTGGCGCCAGCCTGAGGGCATCACCGGCCACGGACGGACCGCCCCGTCAGCTACCGCGATCACTCGACCGGCTGAGGCAGGTCGTCGGCTAGCAGACGCTCATGAAGTTCGCCGAGAGCCGTGCGGTTGCTGTCGAACCGCAGTATTTTGACGGCCGCCTCCCAGCCCAACCACTGGACATCGGTGTGCTCCTGGGAGGTCTTGGTCTCCACATCGGTCAGGTCGATGGCGAACGAGTGCTCCGGCACGACGTACGTCCCAGCAGGCCAACTGCCGCGATCCGCGAAAAACCGCGCCGGGATGCTGGCCGTGGTCTGCAGCGGGTACAGCGGGACCGGACGGGCGAGACCGAGTTCCTCACGGGCCTCACGTACGGCAGCCTGTTGCGGCGTCTCGCCGACCTCGCCACCCCCAGCCACGGCCTGCCATACGTTCATATCCTTGCGACGCAGCACAGCGAATTGGACTTGGCCGCCAACTCGGCGGAAGGGGACGACAAGAACTTGAAACGGCGCCCGGGGCATTGTGGGTCCTCGACTAGTTATGGGATGAGATGCGCATTCGTCCGAGCTGATTCTGCTTGTTGCGCAGCTGGCCGTCCTGACGATCTGGTGTGGCCTGGTTGCCGGCGTTCATGCGCTCGATCAACGTGCTGCCGTTCGAGGTGGACGAACAGGCGGCACTCCAGTACCGCGCTCTCCTCCGTGGCATGGCGATCCATCAGCCTGCGTTAGGCTCTGCCACGATGCGTTCCGTCTCAGTCCGGGCGAGTCCCATGCGGGGATCGCCCGGATAGGCGTGGGGGCCGAGGATCTTCGTGCAATAGAAGACCTGCTCGGTATCGAGTCACCTGATCAGTGGTGATCCCCTGAATGGCCGGCTGCCGAACTGCTGGCTCTCTTGTGGCTCGCCTCCTGAACCTCGGGAATGGCACTGTTGACACGTCTCTGGGGTCCCCCTCGGACGGGCTGAGGTGCGCAGGTCAGTACGCGAAGAGAGAGAACTTCTCCATGATCGTCTCGCGGTCCGCGTCTTGTACCAGCAGCCCATGGAGTAGGAGGCGTGCTTGGTAGGGGCCAAGATTGCCAGCCGGGATGAGCCCACGGCTGATCAGATCCTTCTCGGACCCGGGAAAGCCGTACGTCCTGGTCAGGACAGGGCCATTTCCGATGCGCGATGAGAGAACCACGGGGATCCCTGCGGCGAGCCGTTCGAGGCTCTCAACGAGTCGCTGAGGAACGTGACCGACACCGAAGGCAGCGACGACGAGCCCGTCACATCGGCCGTCCCATGCCGCGAGTAGTTCCCCATCGTCGCTGAGACTGACCGTGTACAAACCCACGCGAACCTGACGGCTTCGCGGCTGCACCAAGGGGTCATAGCGGTGGGGTAGCGCAGCGGTTAGCTGTACGCCGTCCTCGGCGATCCGGCCGATGGGCCCTGCGCCGGGTGACGTGAAGGCGGCGGGGCTGGTGGTGTGGGATTTGCGGACGTGGCGTGCCGCGTGAATCTCGTCGTTCAGGACAACCAGGGCACCGGCGCCACGCAGCCGCGGGTCGGCTGCGGCGAGGACAGCCGCATGCAGGTTGGCGGGTCCGTCGGGACTTGCCATGGTGGGATTGCGCATGGCGCCGGTGACGATGATCGGCTGCTCGTGGCCGTGATGAAGGTCAAGGAAGAACGCGGTCTCCTCGATGGTGTCGGTGCCCTGCGTGATCACAACACCGTCGACGTCGCCGCCAGCGAGGGTCTTGTCGACCGCCGCGCCAAGTTCGGTGAGGTCGTCGAAGGTCAGCGAGGCACCGGGCACACGGCGGAAGTCGTGCACGCGCAGCTCGAGTCCGTGGCCGTCCAAGCCGGGCACGGCTGCGAGGAGGTCGTGGGCGGAGAGGGCCGGCACGACTCCGCCGGTCGCCGGATCGGTGGTCATGGCGATGGTGCCGCCGAGAGAGTAGACAGCAACCGTTCTCGTCGCGCCCATCCTCGCCCTCCAGCTTCTGACCAGCCTGGATGAATCTCGTCCCTCGGAGATCGCTCGATGCAGGCTATCGGGTAACCCCTGAGGACGTCAGCCAGACTGAAATGCGGTGAAGCCGCAAGTCGTCGATCGCGTCATCGTGATCGCGCCCTGGTCTTTGGGCCGCTACGGAGTCAGCCGGTTCGGGCCACGGAACAGGAACGTGGCCTCGCGGATCGAGTCGAGCCCGAGCAACACCATCAGCACCCGACTCAGCCCCAGGCCCAGGCCTCCGTGGGGCGGGCAGCCGTACCGGAAGACGTTGATGTAGTCCTGCATCGGTTCAGGCCTCAGACCCTTTGCCGCAGCCTGCTTCACGAGCACGTCGTAGCGGTGCTCACGCTGGGCGCCGGTCGTAACTTCCAGCCCCTGCCACAGCAGGTCGAAGCTGAGCGTCACAGACGGGTTGTCCGCCGGCCGCATGTGGTAGAAGGGCCGGACACTCGTCGGGTAGTGGGTGACGAACACCCATTCATGGCCGGTGTGCTCCCTGAGAAGCGCGCCGATACCGCGCTCGCCCTCGGGGTCCAGGTCCTCCTTCACACCCTGCGGGTCCCAGCCCTTCGCCCGAAGCATCTCCTGAGCCTCCGCCATCGTGATCCGTGGGAACGGCACCGTCGGCACCGTCACCTCAACGCCGAACGCATCCCGGATCGCCTCCCCGTACGCGTCGGCGACCCGGGCGATGGCGTGCGCAAGCATCCGCTCCTCGAACGCCATGACGTCCTCGACCCCGTCGATCCACGCCAGCTCTACGTCCACGCCGGTGAACTCGGTGGCGTGCCGGGAGGTGAACGACGGCTCGGCGCGGAACACCGGACCGATCTCGAAGACGCGGTCGATGCCGGCCGCGATCGCCATCTGCTTGAAGAACTGCGGCGACTGCGCCAGGTAGGCAGAGCGGCCGAAGTAGCCGAGTTCGAACACCTCCGCGCCGGACTCCGAGGCGGTGCCCATCAGCTTCGGCGTGTGCATCTCCGTGCAGCCCTGCCCGTACGCGTACTCTCGCATCCCCTGCTCCAGCGTGCTCTGCACAGCGAACAGCAGCTGCGCGGCCGGGCGGCGCCGGACGTCCAGGAACCGCCAGTCCAGGCGGTGTTCCAGGCCGGTCTGCTCGTCGATCGGCAGCGGCGTCTCGGCCCGGTTCAGGACCTCGACCGCCTCTGGGATGATCTCCAGACCATGGAGCTTCACGATCGGGTTCTCGGCGACACGGCCGGTGATCCGCACCGCGGACTCCGGCGTGAGCTGCTGCAGGGCGGCCTCGATGTCGTCGCCTGCGCCGCCGCGCCGGTGGGTCACCTGCACCATGCCGGTGTGGTCACGTACGACGACGAACTGCACCTGACTCAGCAGCCGCAGAGTATGAGCCCAGCCCGACACGGAAACGGTCCGGCCCACGTGCTCACGCAGCTCGGACACCAGTACACGGTCGGTCGTGTGGATCATCGCAGCCCTCCAGGGCGTCATGGTGATCCCTTGGGGGCGCGGGCGAGAAGGGGACTCGCGGTTCCACCGCGCCTTCACTGCCGCCCGACAGCGGCAGCCTCGTTCGTGGCCGGTAACGAGGCCAGCCGGCGGGGCATTGGGCCACGGGCCGTTTCTCCCCGCACTCGGGAGGGTCTTCGCCCCGGGGGCGCGAGGCTGCCTTCCCAGCTGCCGGCAGCTCTCTCATCTCGCGTGATCCCGGGCTACTCGTCTCCGTCATCGCGTTGCTACGGAGGATAGCGAGCCAGGGCCTCGCGAGGACAGCGAGATTCCCGCGCGGATCACGATCTTGCTTTCGAAGGTGGATCGATATGCGCTCGCGTGAGGCGATCGCCCGCTGGCACGCTGCCCTCATGGATCAAGCTGAAGTACTGCTCATCGGCGGACGAGCCGGCGTCGGCAAGACGACGGTGGGGTGGGAGGTTTCCGCGCTGCTGCGCGCCGCGGCGGTCCCTCACGCGGTCATCGAGGGGGACTACATGGGGCAGGTGCATCCAGCACCAGCAGGGGACCCTCACCGCACGGAGATCACCGAGAGCAACCTGACCGCCGTGTGGGCAAACTTCGCCCAGCGCGGCTACCGACGTCTGATCTACACGAACACCGTGAGCGTGCTGCCCGAGGCGACAGGCATGTTCGAGCGCGCCATGGGGGACGGGGTGCGGATCATACGGGCCCTGCTCACCGCCTCCGATGCCACCGCCCGCGAGCGGCTGGTGGGGCGGGAACTCGGCTCGGAGCTGGACAAGGAGCTGGAAGCGAGCATCCGCAAGGCGCGGCTCCTTGACCAGCGGGCCGCCGCAGATACCGTGCGGGTGCTGACGGACGGACGATCCGTCGTGGACATCGCGCGGGAGGTGGTAGCCGCCACCGGCTGGACACAGCCTCATTCCGCGCCGGGATCGTGATCACGCCCGCCGATCAGTTTGGGAACGGGTGCGGCCAACTGTTGAGTCACATTGCGATGGCTGGCCGACCGGCGTGGCCGGACAATCTGATCCGAGGTGCCCCTCATTCAGCGATTGCCAGATAGCCCTCAGCATCAGGCCGACGAGCGATGCTCCAGCAGCGCGGGCACAAGCCTGCTCGCGGCTCGGCCAGAGCGGCGGTTGGCAGCAGGAACCTCTCCGTGCTCCCTGCTTCACGGCGTAGACCTCGTCGACAAACTTCGGAAATCGGACCGGTCTCCCGCTGTTGCGAGAGCATGGGTGCTCTCTACGCCCCAGTCTTCGGGTGGAGGCATTAAGTAGCCTTGCAAGCATGACCAGTTCACGGACTCATCGGTACCCCGGAGAGGCGGCTGCCCGCCCAAGCTATCGACTGCACACCCTTGGATGGCGAGCATTCGAGGATCTCGCGTTGGACATCATGCGGGAGATCCTGGGGCCGACAGTAGTGAGCTTCGCTGAGACGGGCGACGGGGGGCGTGACGGCGCCTTCTACGGCGACTGGGAACCGGGCCGAAGCCATCAGGCACCAGCCCCATTCGGGGAGGCTGAAGTAAACGGCCTGAAGGGCCCATTCGTCATCCAATGCAAATTCAAACAGAGCGAGTCGGAAACTCTGATGCCCTCAGAGGTGTCCGGCGAACTGAAGAAAGTGAGCAAGCTGGTCGGAGAAGGGGCCTGCTCAACCTATGTGCTCATGACCAACGCGCGCATCACAGCGGGCAGTGAATTGAAGATGCGCAAGGACTTCCAAGCCGCAGGAGCCAGGAACGTACTTATCTTGGGCGGCACTTGGATTGAGGAAATCATCTCCAGCAGCCCAAACTTGCGTAGGAAAGTGCCGCGAATCTATGGCTTGGGTGACCTGACTCAGATCCTCGATGAAAGGAAGTACCACCAAGCGCATGCCCTTCTGTCATACCTCGGCGACGAAAACCTTGTCACCTTCGTGCGCACCAGGTTCTATGAGCAGGCTGTAGATTACTTGGATCGCCGGGGATTCGTTGTCTTGTCCGGTAGACCCGGGTCCGGAAAGTCCATCAGTGCAGCCGCCCTGGCGGTGGGTGCCATCGATGCTTACGGAAGCGCGGTCGTCAAGATTGATACCCCCGGGGAATTCAAGGACGCGTGGAACCCCCATGAGCCGGACCAGCTCTTCTGGGTGGATGACGCATTCGGCGTCTACAGGTTCGACACCCAGGCGACCGAAAAGTGGGGCCGCAGCATCGGCCTGGTTCAAACCGCGATCAAGCGCGGCGCTCGATTTGTCTTCACCAGCCGTGATTACATCCTCCAAGAGGCGCAGAGTCAGTTCACGGGCTCCGCGCGAGAGTTGCTCGACTGCCGGGTGAAGATCGCTCCAACTCACCTTGTTGTCGAAGAACGCGAGCAAATCCTCTACAACCACCTGAGATACGGCGATCAGTCTCGGAGCTTCCTCACGGAGATCAAGCCCCATCTATCGACCGCAGCGCGCTCTGCTCACTTCAGCCCGGAGCAAGCCCGAAGGCTCGGAAGTTCCTACTTGTCCTCCGGTCTTGAGGCTATCTCAGAGAAGAACCTGCTGGACTTCTTCGAGAACCCTATTGATCATCTCTGTGAAGTGCTTCGGGGGCTAGATCAAGACGCACTCGCCGCTCTGTGCCTGATCTACATGGCCGGCGGAGAGCTCAAATCTCCCCTGTCGCTGACACAGCGGGAGCTAGGGGTACTCGACCTCGTCGGGGGAACTAAAGCAAGCGTAGCCAAAGCACTCGCCCGCTTGGAAGGTTCCTTCCTGCTCAGGGTAAACACCCGCACAAGCCCGCGTTGGAAGTTCTATCACCCCAGTCTGGCGAACGCACTCGCAAAACACATTGGCCAAAATGCTGAACTTGTAGAAGTTTTCATCTCTGGTCTGACTCCGCGTGCGCTGTTCAGCCTCGTCGACTGTGGGAGCGATGAGAAGGACGAACGCGAGACTGTCGCTATCCCGGAAGTCTGCTATGACCTCCTCATCAACCGGATCTCGGAACTTCATGCATCTCATCATCTCTGTGACTCGCCGCGCTTCGTCGGGTTCCTTTCCTCCTGCAGCGCAAGCTTCCTCTACAGACTTGCCCACCTGAGAAGCGGCATCATCGGAAAGTTCACCACCGCAGACACGGTAGGCTTCGGCCCAAGCGGAATCACGCTCCTGGCGCGTCTTCACCAGGTAGGGCTCCTCGCAGAAGAAGAGCGGACCTCCGCCGTGTCCAGAATCATGGACAGCTCTACATCCACGTATGATCTGGAGGTCGACTACGACTGGGCTGAATCGTCTGCGACCGCCGACCTCTGTACCGCGTCAGAATACAGCCAGCTCCGCGAGCGAGTCCTCAGTGAAGTCATCCCCGAACTCGTAGAAGTGATTGACGACCCAGGGGCCACGATCGAGTGGGAGTCAGAAGAGGACTGGCGCGAACTCGCCCGCCACTATGAAAACGCAGTGCGCGCCTACCGCAACGCCTACGGAGACCACCCCGATGGCGCCGCTGAGGTTGAGCACGCCGGCGAGCTGATCCACTCCCTCCTCTACTCGGCGCCCATGTGTGGGGGAGACTTTGAGGAGCAAGAGGACGAAGAAGCGGAGGTCGACGAGGATACAAGGCGGAGCATCTTCGATGACCTCGACACCGTGTGAACTCGTGATCCTGCTCGTCATGCCGCGCGCCTTCTCGTCCACACACTGTGGACGAGAAGGCTTCCGTACGTATTGCCGCTGCGAGTTGAGGACAGCGAGGCTCGCCCGACAGTAGGGGCACCGCTTCCACTTCTTGTCCAGGCCACGCGACCGAAGAGTCGCGCTCACTCGCTTGGCCGGGAAGGTCGAGCCCCTAAGAGGTCCGCCCCCGCGCCGCATTGCGTGACGCTGCAGGCCGGTTACGGCCCTGCCTCTTTGCCGTCACCCTACGCAGCGGTGTGGACTGCGACGAATTGTTCCCGAACCGAACGTGGGATCCGTCCTCGTGCAGGCACCGCGATCTTCCGCTCCTTTGCCCACTTACGGATCTCGGCGGGATCCGGCTCGGCATCGCTGAACGTGGCAGCGGGAACTCGCTTCCGGGTGGGTGCCTTGCGAGACCTCGTCCTCCTGCCGGAAGATGTCCGGCGGGCAGCCTTCACGAAGGGGGAGAGCGTGGATTCGAGGGTCTCATATGAAGCCGCGCTGAGGTCTATTTCGTAGGAGACGCCGTCGAGTTCAAATGAGCGTGTCTGGACGTCATCACCCCGCTCCTGGGTCAAGTCGTCCACGAAATAGGTCTCTACGTGCCTTGCCATGTCTCTCCTTCCGTTCCGCGACGGAGACATTACATGACATCGGTAAGCAGGTGAAAATCGGAATGTGGCCCGAGAGGAATATGGGAGGTGTTGCTAACGAGTATCTAAGACGTGGCCTATTTGATTCCTTGTATGCCGTGACCAGTGGCATCGAGGGTGTGCTGATCGACAGCATCGAGGAGGGTCAGCAGGGGGCCGTTGTCTAGATGGGCTTGCACGCCGTGTTCGGTAAGTAGGTCTTGCAGGGCGACGGTGTAGTACCGGATGGCGGCGATGATCGCCGCGGGATCGTAGGGGGCTGGGGCGGCTGCCAGGCGCGCCGCCCAGGCGTCATATCGGGTGCCACCGTGTCGATGGTGGGTGGTGCTCTTGGCCTGGTCGCGGAGCACCATCCCAACGACCAGGATGTGACGGGCTAGGCCAAGGGCCAAATGTGCGCCGATCAGTACATCCCTGCGTGCCGCCTTGCATGCGGCCAGTACGGCGTCGAATCGGAAGTCGTTGACCAGAGGATCGATCACACCGTTCACGTCCCTGGGTGGCGAGGTACTCGCCGCGCCTGGGTGGTGCTGGGCCGCGTCCAATACGGTGAGATCCAGTCGGCGCAGGTCACACAACACCAGTCGGACTGTATATCGGTTGGTGTCTCCGCTACGGTTCGCGGCGAACACCGGCGCATGGTGCTCAGCGATCTCCTGGACCACATCCTCAGCGACCGCAAGCGGCTCACGGGCTGTGATCAGCACATCAAGATCAGACCACTGGTCCAGTGTCTCCGCGCAGCCGCCGGCTGATCCGTGGACGCGCATCTCGCGGATGCGTCCGTCCAGGGTCGAGAACTCGGCGAGCGCCGAGGCGAGTGTGCGCTGCCAGCCAGCTGCGGGTAGTTGGGAGTGCCCTCCTGTCATGGACCATAGGCTGACACACGCGGGGGAACGGCGAGGCTGGCGCGAGCAGGAGTGGTCATCTTGGACTCGGGAGTCTCTCCGGTCAGGTGCAGCATGCGGTGCGCGGAATGTGCGCGGGTCGGCGAGCGAGTGACATCATGTACGAAATGACGACGAACCCGTTTCATAGCGTCACGCACGTTGCGACGCTCGGAGCCGCTCTCGACCGGTTGGGCACCGTCTTCCAGAGGTTCGAAGCGCAGGACTCTGGCTGCATCTCATACGGACTGCTGGCATCAGGGCAACGTTGGTTCGTGAAAGGCGCTTCGACGCCGCAGGGGATCTCCTCCTTGCGGCGGGCGGTCTCGTTTCACCAAAGCGTCTCACACCAGGCCATCGTCCCCCTGATGAATTCCTTCACCACAGAGGACGGCCTTGTGCTGGTCTACCCATGGATGAGTGGAGAGGTTCTCTATCATCCGACCCTCTCACGCCAGGGGGGTCGGGCAGCCCCGGACAGCCCGATGGCACGGTTCAGGGCCCAGCCCCTTCCCCTAATTCATGCCGCGCTGGAATGCATCCTCTCTGCCCATCTGGCTGTGGAGGAGGCCGGATTTGTCGCAGTCGACTTCTATGACGGATGCATGTTGTACGACTTCGACGAGCACCGCGTGGTGCTGTGCGACTTGGACGAATACCGGGCGGGCCCCTTCGTTCTGGAGGTGGACCGGCTGCCCGGGTCGATGCGTTATATGGCGCCAGAGGAGTTCGTGCGCGGATCGCTGATCGACATCCGGACAACAGTGTTCGCTCTGGGGCGGGCACTCCGCCTCCTTTTGGACGCTGGCGACCAGGAGAAGGAATGGCGCGGGACACCCGAGCAGTTGGAGGTCGTCAGGACTGCGACTGCCACCGATCCAGAGCGCCGGTTCCCATCCGTCCGGTCACTCGTCGGCGCCTGGCAGACGGCAGCCTGACCTCGGAGTGTGCGCCCCCCTACAACGCCAGCTTCTCGATCACAACGCCCGACGCGTCTATCGACGGGGTCGAGAAAACAACTGCACGGTCGTAAGCAAGCTGTGGCTGGGTCTGGATGGGTCATCGGGAGCATCCGCGGCATTGATGTGGGCGGCGCGCCTCTCCAACGCGGCGACGTTGGCCGAGTTATCAATCGTCACCACGCCGTTGACGGTGACCTTCAACGGCTCGGCAACGAGCACAGCGATGCGCTCTTGCACTACTTCGAGAGCGACCGCTCGGGCGGAACCGAGACGCTCATATCGGCTGGTGAGGTCCGTCGTGTCTACATCGGGTCCGAGCTGGGCTTGAAGCCAGCGCAGTACGTCGCTGTGCACAGTCATTCCTGGAAAGTCGAGGGTGGGGAGCAGCGTGAGTGCTGCTCCCCACCGCTGAGTGGGGTTACTGAGCGGCTTTCGACTTACGGGTGCTCGTTCGGCCTGAGCCGGGAGTCTCGGCCTGCCAGCACCGCGGATTGGTGATCTGCTCGGCGATCGCCGGGTCAGTAACCTCGATGCCGGCTTCCAGTACGAGCGGAACTCGCTCGACAGGATCGAGTACATGCACGGTCGCGGCGAGGATGCCCCTGGTGGAGCTGTTGGTGCTCACAGGACGGTCGCCGTGATGTGGCAGTCCGGCGCGTACAGGACCGGCATTGCGGCAGCAGCGCCCTTGGTCCAGATCTGCACCGGGTCGTCCTCGGCGTCACGAGTGATCACGATGCCCGGGGCGTCCTCGCGCTCGATCTGCGGGTTCGTGCCCCGGGACAGGGCGAGCGACTCGGTCGTGGTGCCGTACTGCGTCTGGCCCCACTTCGCCCGGTCCGGCGGAAGCATGATCCACCGGTCCTCCGGCAGGACCCGCTTCGACACATCGTCCTGCCACACCTGCGCCTTGTAGAGAGTCACCGGCGGCAGCCCATACGTGCCGCGCACCGAATTGACCTGCTCCGGGTTCAGGGTCGCCGTCGGTGTCTGGCCGCCTGCCGGGGTGCCGTAGTAGGCCGCCCGGTAGGCGCCATTCGACGCCAGGTGAGACCACGCCTTCCGCGAGGTCACCACCATCTCCGGCGCCGGAGCGCCGATGGAGTCGAGATAGTCGATCCACCGCAACTCGTCTGCGATCGGGTCCGCGTCCGGGGCGCTCCACGGCTTCGGAGCGGTCGGCATGTTCGCCGCGGGCACGCCGTAGTCGACTTCGACGGTCAGGCCGTTCTCTCCAGCCAGGGTGAACTTGCCGTCGACCAGGACGTCACCTGCCGCCAGTTCCAGGCGGGAGCGGATGGCCTCGACGTGCCTTTCGGTGTCGTCGTAGAGCAGTTCGATCAGCCGGTCCTCGTCCGCGCCGCGTGTCGCATCGAGGAGAAGCTGTTCCATCTCGCCGACGAGGAGCTTCTGGCCCAGTGCCGGCAGGGTGCCCTCGGTCTGCGTGGACTCGGCCTGGCGCTTCGCGAACGGCACGCTGGCGTCGTACGCGCGGTAGGACGCGGCATTGACGCGACGCTTGGACTGTCGCACCCGCCACTTCACGTCCTGGACCTTGGCTTCGGCGAAGACACTCTGGGTGAGCAGGAAGTCCGCGGGGGTCGGGATCGACCGGGCGTAGACGGTCAGGTCCGCGACGGAGACGTTCTTGAGGAGGTCGGCGACGCTCACGCGCTCACCGCCTCAAGAAACCGGATCTGTGCGCCGGCCGGGCTAGGGGCGATCTTCGACGGGTCGATGCCGCCGGGGATCTTCGCCGCCTTCACCGTGCCGTGCCAGAACAGCGCCGCGGGAACCTTGGTCGTGCCGGGCGTGAACGGGGCCTCGGCGTAGACGAGGCCGGCGAAGACTTCCCGGCCGTCCTTCGCGGCAGGATCGTATGCGCCGAACAGGCCGGAGGCGGTGATGCGGCCGACCGGGACACCGGAGCGTACGTAGCCGTGCGGCTGGCCCGCGGTCGTTTCGACGTAGTGGGTGTCCTTGGTCAGCTTCTGCAGGTCGAGAGTGATGGTCTCCGTGGAGTCGGTGCCGTGCCGGGAGGCGAGCCAGTCCCGGTTCGCAGTCATGGTGACGGAGGTGGTGTACGGCTGGATCAAGCCGCTTCTCCTGGTGGTGCAAGGGGGCGGTCGCGCACTCACCGGCGGTGGCGCGGTCCACGAGGAGAAGTCGGGGCGTGGTCCCCAACACGGCTGACCGTGCGTTCCGTTGGATTAGGCGGTAGGCGGGATGTGCCCTCGACGGCGGGCCATCTGGAGGCCGGCAGATCCCAGGTCGCGTTCCGCACCACTGGGGCGCGGCGGAGGCACGGACGCGGGCGCACCGCCCGGAGCAGCCGGAACTCGGCCGTCTGCCGGGCGAGCGCCGAACAGTTCCGGGCGGCGGGACTTCAGTTCTTCTGCCGCCTCCCGCAGCACGGCAGCATCGGCGTCGTCCGGGGCACGCAGGAGCGCGATGGCGTCATCCAGGTCGGCGCCGGTTGCGCCGAAACCGGCAAGGACCGCACGGCAGGTGGCCTCCCGCTCACGAGCGACGGCAGCAGCTTCACGGGCAGCGGCTGCCTTCTCGCGCTCGGCGATCTCCTGTTCACGGCGCTCCGCATCGGTGAGGCGCTGCTCCTCCGCCTGGCGCTGGACGCTGACGTACTCCTCTAGAGCAGCCGCGTTAGAGAAGCCCAGCCGCTCCATCAGGCCACGGACAGCCGCCCGGCCACCCTGGTCCTTCTCTCGAGCCATGAGCGTGTTCAGCTGCTTCTGGCTGAGGGTGACCTGGACCTCGTTGTTCGACGCGTCCTCGGAGGAGGCACCGAGGACGGGATAGATCGGACGACCGTCCCCTCGGTGGCCGACAGGAACTCGAGGATCAGGCAGGGTGCGGGTCATCAAGTGGTGTTGCTCCCACGACGGCCCCGCGCCATGGCCGAGTCTACGTACGCCAAGGCCCGGCTCTTTGTGGCGGCGGATGGAAGGTGTCGCTGGAGCGGTTCCGCCCGCTCTGGTCGAGCGCAGGTTGATCTTTCTGTGAAGATCAACCTATGTCTAGAACGTCAGCATCTAATGGGATCTCTTCTCGTATGGCTGCAGCGAAGGGCCTCGGACGGACCGCCTGCGCTGGTGTCACGATGTGGGCGGTCGTTGCGGTGGTTCCTGCGGCGGGAGGGCTCGGGCTGTGGATGTGGGAGCCGGGGAAGGATCGAAGCCCGTTCACGGCCACAGTTGCTGGAGTTTCACCCTTGGCCGAGCGGGCGGATGCCGGCGAGGTCTGTACGCCCAAGCTCGCAGGCCAAGCAGTGGTCATCTACGACGCCTCGGGCAAGAGGGAGTTGGCCTCTGGTGTCGAGCCGAGCGAGGGTGAGGTACTGCCTTCATCGCATGGGGACACGGCTGGTTGGTGCTTCCACGCGACGCAGGTACAGCAGCTCCCGGGCGGCGAGGGCACCTACAAGGTCCAAATCGGCGGCGGGAACATCGTGACCATCGACGAGGACCAGTTGCGCGCCTCGATTGCTCACCAACGCGAGGTGATGATGAACAGGACACTGTTGTCCAACGAGGACGTCTGAGCAGTGCCGACAACGGGCATGAGCGCGTCATGGCGTGAAGATCCACTTTCTACACGCAGCGGACGCCTCATGCCTCTAAGTTGTGGGTGACAACTGGCTAACTCGGGGAGCCCCTATGTCAATTGAACGCCCGCCCATCAACAGCAGCGTGCCGCACTCCGCCCGCATCTGGAACTACTGGCTGGGCGGCAAGGACTGCTACGAGATCGACCGGCAGGTCGGCGACCAGATCGCCGCGGCCAACCCGGGGATTCTCGACACCGCCCGGGCGCAGCGGGCGTTCCTCGTCCGTGCTGTCGAGTACCTCGTCCGCGACGCCGGCATCCGCCAGTTCCTGGACGTGGGCACGGGCCTGCCCACCGCCGACAACACCCACGAGGTCGCGCAGCGTCTGCTGCCCGAGGCGCGGATCGTCTACGTCGATCACGACCCGGTCGTCCTGGTGCACGCCGAGGCGCTGCTCACCAGCACGCCCGAGGGTGCGACGGACTACATCGACGCCGATCTGCGGAATCCGGAGCAGATCCTCGAACAGGCTGCCAAGACACTGGACTTCACCCAGCCAGTGGCGTTGGTCCTGCTGGGCATTGCCGCCCATGTCACCGACGACTCCGCCTACGACATCGTGAACCGCCTGGTCGACGCCCTGCCGCCCGGCAGCTACCTCGTGTTCTGCGACAGCACCGACGTCATCCACCCCGAGCAACAACGCGCGATGGTCGAGCAGTGGAACGAGGCGAGCGACAACCCCCGCGTCAACCGCAGCCCCGACCAACTCGCCCGCTTCTTCGATGGCTTCGAGCTGCTGGAGCCCGGCCTGGTCTCGACGTCTCGGTGGCGTCCCGACTCGAATGGTCTCGAAGAACCCGTTGAAGTCGACAACTTCGGCGGCGTGGCGCGGAAGCTGTAGGCGCCACCAGTCGAGTCGTGGACGTCAATCCACTCCAGGACGAGATGCCTTCGCAGCGGTGTGTGCGGAAGACGTGGGAGCGTCTCGCGCTGAGCGATTATCCAGCCTCGGGACAGTCTTGCGGCTGATGATGCGGTTGACCTCTTCCCGAGTGTCACCGATCGGGTACCCGGCGTCTTGCAGCATGCGGACGCCGGTTTCCAGTGACAAGACTTCGGCTGAGACCGCTTTGACGACCTCGTCGAGGATCGCAGTCCGGTCTGTCGGAGTGTGCGGCCCGAATACGAGGCGCGCCGGGTACACGATGCCGGTGGGCCATCCTTCGGCCCCGCCGGCCTGGTGGATGCGCTGCACCATCTTGAGTAGCAGCGCGTACTTGTGGGCTCTGGCCAGCCGCATCGCGTCGACGAGCGAGTCCAGAGGCGCTAGGGACAGCTGAAGGGCATAGCCGCTGGGAACGTCGGACGGGTCGAGGGTCCCCAGGCTCACGGCAGGGAGCCGGGCGTTGACAGCCGCACGGTCGCGGATCTCCTCGACACGGGCCCGGAGCTCAGCGAGCTGCCCGGATGTGTCCAACACGTCCATGCGACCGCCGTCGCCGAGCTGAAATACCGTGCCAGGTTCGATGGACAGTGGCCTGGGGTGTCCGGTAGCACGGTCGACTTCGGCCCGGGCGCCAGCCAAGCCGATGATCGGCGCGCCGGTGGTGGCCGAGGCCCGCGCGGAATCCGTGTCGGTCTCTGCCAGCTCGTCCAATGCCTGCATGACCTTGGCCAGGCTGGACTGACCGAAGTGCTCTCCGTCGGCCACCGTGTTGCTGATGTGTACCAGCGGGATGAAGTCGAGCTGGAGATCAAGGCGATGTAGCACTTCACCGTCGGGTCGGGTGCGGATGTGGGCTTGGTCCAGCGGAAGGTCGTCGAGGCTCTGACCGTGACGTAGGTCATCGAGGAACCATTCGGCGTCGGTGAGGTAGCACGTCGTCGTCGAGGGCCGATCGGGCGCCCACGGGTACCTGCGCTCGATCCGACCGGACTCCGGCGCGTAGACGTCGCCCGGCTGAAGCACGTAGTCTCCGGCCTCGTCGACGACAGGATTCCGTGATGTCTGCCCACGGTTGTCCACGGCGCTCCGGGTCGCGGGAGCGATAGGACCGAGCTCATAGGTGATGCGACGGACACGAGCCTTCGCACCCCGCCTGGGGTCTTCGGGGATCTCCCAAGCCAGATGCACGCGCCGCGGGTAGTCGCCGGGATCAGCATCGGCTTCGATGACCGGGAAATAGAAGCCGGGATCGTAAGTCTTGAGCCGAACACGCCCCATCTCCGGATCCCAGGCCAGCAGGTAGAGCGCATCTCCGAGCAGAACCGCCTTCCGCTCAGCCGCCTGCATCCGCAGCGGCAGCAGCTCCGCCTCGGCCCAGACACGCAGCCGCTGCTGTGCTTCCGCCGCGGCCTCCGACTCAGGTGAGGCGTCCTCATCGCGTGCATGCTCGGCTCCGGGCACGGTGATCTGTTGGGACTTGCCCAACAGATGGGTGAGCGCGGTGTCCACGAACGTTGAGGGATCCCCGAACTCTCGGCGCTCGGAAGCAGCCTCGTTGCCCGTCAAAGCTGCCAGCTCGCCCGCCTGATTGGAGTCATAGGCAGCCAAGAGCTTGTAGGCAGCCAAGCGGCGCACGGCCTCGTCGGGAAGCCAGCTGGCGTGCAGCTCGGGCCCGAGGGCCCGGTGAGGACGGCCGTCGTGTGTGCCGGCCATTGCTGGCTTGTAGTTCAGCCATGACCAGGCGTCGGTCAGGAAGGTGCGGAGGCCCACGGGGACAGGTCCGTAACGTCGATCCCGCGCCACGTACAGCGTAGGTGAGCGAGCCAGTTCCACCTCAAGGGTTGGCATCTGCCGAATCCGCCTCCTCGGCGCCGGGCCGCCGATACCCTCCGCTTGTCACCCGGTTGTACGAGGGCGCGAACATGGTGCAGCAAACATGGAACAGTGACCGCAGACTGACCGCGATCAGTCGCGCAGGGCTCTCCGTGCCCGCCCGTCAAGCCGTCCTCGACAGGCAGGTGACTCCGGGACGCAGTGTCCTGGACTACGGCTGCGGCCGCGGCGACGACGTACGCGCGCTTCAGCGCCTCGACTGCGTGGCCGCCGGCTGGGACCCCTTCTTCCAGCCGGACGCGAAGATGGAGCCGGCGGACGTCGTCCTGCTTACCTACGTTCTCAACGTCATCGAAGACCCACACGAGCGCCGAAAGACGCTGCAGGCGGCCTGGAACCTGGCGGGCACGGTGCTCGTCGCCTCAGCACGGTTGACGTGGGAGAAATCGAAGGTCAAGGGCGAGGCCTTCGGCGATGGGCTCCTCACCAGCCGGCAGACCTTTCAGCACCTCTTCAGGGCAAGCGAGCTACGCGACTACGTCGAGGAAGTCACAGGCGTACGGACAGTCTCCGCTGCTCCAGGGGTCGTCTACGCGTTCAAGGACGAGACCGCGCGGTTGAGCTACCTTGCGCATCGGATTGTCCCCGACGCTGAGTGGCTCGCTTCAGAAGACACGACCTCGGCGATCGCGGCTGTCGTGGATCACGTGGAACGCCGCGGGCGCACGCCACGCGTGGAAGAAATGCCACAGCCCATGGCCGAACTCCTCAGCCACTTGCGCCCCAACGAGCTGAGCCGACTGGTTCGAGACTCCGCAGACCAGGCCAAGGTCGAAGAGGGCGCCAGGCGGTCCACGCTCAATACCCTGCTCTTCCTCGCCGTCGAGCTCTTCAACGGTCGTGGCCCCTTCGCCAGCCTCCCGTTCAGCGTCCAGCTCGACGTCCGCGCCTTCTTCTCCTCCTACAGGGAGGCATGCCAGCGATCCGACCGGCTACTCCTCAAACTGCGCGACGACACCTACGTCCGCGGAGCTATGAACGCCTCGACAGTGGGGAAGCTGACGCCGACCGCCCTGTATGTGCACCAGCGTGCTGTCGACCGCATGCCTACGGTCCTTCGGCTATACGAGCACTGCGCTTCGATCGCGGCCGGCCGACCTCAGGCATGGACCGTCGCCAAGCTCCGCCACCAGGGACGAGCTGTTAGCTGGCTGGACTACCCGGACTTCGACACAGACCCCCACCCGCGGCTTCTGTCCTCGTACCAGGTCGACTTGAAGACGCTCGAGGCCTCGCACACCTCGTACGCCGAATCTTCGAACCGGCCGCTGCTACACCGCAAACACGAGTTCCTGGCTCCCGACGACGCCGATTCCGAGAAGTACCGGCGGCTAACGGAGGCAGAAGTAAAGGCCGGCCTGTACGAACATCCCCACCTCATTGGCACAGAGAGCGGCTGGGAAGCGGAGCTGGACCGGTGTGGTCGAGAGCTGCGTGGTCACCGTCTTGTACGAGCCAAGGCTGATCGTCAGGCTCGGCTGGACTGAAAGCCCGCAATCGTGGACACCAACGCGTCAATGTCCAGATCCCCCGTTTGGCTGGGGAACCAGGACAGCCTTAGACCATTCTTTGCGGCCTCCTTCGGCAGACCCATGGCAGTGAGGACGTGACTGGGCGTGTATGACGCGCTCGTGCATGCAGATCCGGTCGCTACAGCCACTTGCTCCTTGAGCGCGACGATCAGAGCTTCAGCGTTCACCCCTTCGAACGACAGGTTCAGGATGTGCGGCACGACGTGGTCCTGGTCGCCGTTGAGGCGAAACTGCGTCTTGCCCAGTGCGCTCAGGAGGCGCGAGCGCAGCTCGGCCGCAGCCTTGAACCACACCTCACGTTCACGGTGGAAGATCTTTGCGGCTTCTTCGAGTCCCATGATCAGTGGGACAGGCAGCGTTCCCGGGCGAAGCTCACGCTCTTGCCCGCCGCCATACATGATCGGCTGCAGCGGTAGATCGTCGAGATCCTCCGTCTGGCGGGTGACAAGCATCCCGACACCCTTGGGAGCGCCGATCTTGTGGCCGCTGACACTGATCAAGTCGATCGGGGCGGTCAGGTCCTGCGTGAGCTTCCCATACCCCTGCGCTGCGTCCACATGAAAGAACGTGGGCGTGTCCCGAAGCTGCTCGGCGAGCTCGACAACAGGCTGGACTACACCTGTCTCGTTGTTGACGTGCATCAGCGACACGAGGAGCGTGTCCGGACGCAGTCGGTCCATCACGGCCGCGGATGAGACTCGCCCGGTTGGTCCCGGCTCGATGAAGTCGACGTCGAAGCCGCGGGACTGGAGGTGCTGTAGTGGTTCGATGACCGCTTTGTGTTCGATGGCCGAGGTGATGATGTGGCGCCTACCACTCTCCTCACCGTAGGGAGCGAGACCGAGCAGGGCAATGTTGTTGCTCTCCGTGGCGCCGCTAGTGAAGATCAACTCGTCCACATCGGCGTTGAACGTGCTGGCCAGGTACTGGCGCGCTCGCTGCACAGCACGTTTCGCGCGGGATCCGTACTCGTGGGTCCGGCTCCCTGCGTTGCCGAAGTCCTCCGTCATCCAGTGCAGGACCACCTCTGCAACGCGTGGGTCCACACGTGTGGTTGCTGCTGCATCCAGATACGTCGCCACTAACCCCACCAGACCTTAGTGCGTCATTCCTGCACATCGCGTACGTCTTTTCTCTCACGTACGATACCGTTGCACGGGTGGGTTCATCGTCATCTCTGCAGCTCGCTGACACTGCTACGTCGTCTGGATTCGAGTACATCTTTCCAGCCATCCGGGGCATCCAGGCCGGACGTGAGTTCTATGTGTCCATGTGTCCGCTTCGTCTGATTCCAAAGATCTTCTTGTTCAATGAGGACGAGCTAGCCCCTGAAGTGCGAGCTCAGCGCGTCCTCAACAAGGGGCGCCTGCCGGCCCTGACTCGCTACATTGTGGACAATCCGGACGATTACGTCTTCAGTGCTCTTACGGCTTCCGTCGACGGGCCGATGCAGTTCGAGAGCATCTCCGACTCCGGAGTGGGTATGCGGGTCGGTCAGATCCGGATCCCGATGGCCGCCCGCTTCCTCATCAACGACGGACAGCACCGCAGGGCAGCGATCGAGGCAGCCCTGAAGGAATACCCCGACCTGGGCGAGGAGACCATCGCCGTCGTCTTCTTTCACGACGCCGGCCTCGCCCGCTGCCAGCAGATGTTCGCCGACCTGAACCGCCACGCCGTGCGGCCGCCGCGGTCTATCGGGGTGCTGTACGACCACCGCGACGATCTGGCGATCACGGCGCGTCTCCTGGCGATGAAGTCGGCGGTGTTTAAGGGGCATGTAGACATGGAGAGCAGTACTCTCTCCCAACGGTCCCGAAAACTCTTCACACTCAGCGCCCTCTACTTCTCAACTCAGTCGCTGCTTCAGGGACTTGGGCTCAAGAAGGAGCCTGCTCAGGAGATTGTGCAGCAGTACTGGGAAGCAGTGGACCAAGTCATCCCTGAATGGGGCATGGTCCGCCGAAGAGAGTTGACAGCACCCGAAGTCCGCAAGGATTTCATCCACAGTCATGGCATCGCCTTGCATGCACTTGGTCGGATCGGTAACACCTTGCTGAAGGAGTCGCAGGATCCCAAGTCTTGGAAGCCAAAGCTTAATCGCCTGAAGACCATTGACTGGTCGAGGACCAACTCTGACTGGGAAGGTCGGGCCCTGATCGGGGGCCGCGTGCAGAAGAGTCACCAGAACCTGGCTCTGACTGTCAACTATCTCCGTCAGCGCATGAACCTCCGACTCAGCCCTGAAGAGCAGCGCGCAGAAGACGCATACGTACGAGGAGACGAATGAGCATCCCGGCACAGACCGCCGCCCCGTTCCAGGGGCGGAGTCTCTCCGACGTTGTCAGCGAGCTGACTGAGGAAGTTCGCGAGCTCTACACAGCAGACGAGGTGCCTTGGGTCGTTGGCTACAGCGGAGGCAAAGACTCCACTGCCGTCCTGCAACTTGTCTGGCTTGCCTTGAAGGGGCTGCCTGCAGAGCAGCGCACCAAGCCTGTCTACGTCATCAGCACAGACACGCTTGTCGAAAACCCTGTGGTCGCCCTGTGGGTCTCCCAGTCCCTCGACACCATGAAGAAGGCTGCTGAGGAACAAGGACTCCCCATTGAGCCGCACAGGCTTACCCCCAAGGTGGAAGACACGTTCTGGGTTAACTTGATCGGACGTGGCTACCCGGCACCGCGTCCCAAGTTCCGTTGGTGCACGGAGCGGATGAAGATCAAGCCCTCCAATACATTCATCCGCAAGGTGGTACGCCGGCACGGTGAAGCGATCCTCGTGCTGGGCATCCGCAAGGCGGAGAGCCAAGCTCGCGCTCGGGCAATGGCCAAGCACGAGAAGCGCCGAGTGCGTGACCGTCTTTCTCCCAACGGCAATCTCCCCAACTCTCTCGTCTACAGCCCCATCGAGGACTGGACTAACGACGAGGTGTGGATGTTCCTCATGCAGGAAGACAATGCCTGGGGACACGACAACCAGGACCTGTTGGCGATGTATCAGGGGGCATCCAGCGACTCGGAGTGCCCACTGGTAGTGGATGACAGCACCCCTTCGTGTGGTGACAGCCGGTTTGGATGCTGGACCTGCACCTTGGTGGACCAGGACAAGTCCATGACCGCGATGGTCCAGAACGACAAGGAGAAGAAGTGGATGCGGCCACTTCTTCGCCTCCGGGACGAGCTGGATGACGTCTCCAAAGAGGGGGAGACCCGGGACTTCCGAAGGATGAACGGGCGAGTGCAGCTCTTCCACGACGAAGTCATCAGAGGGCCGTACACGCAAGAGGCACGCGAGAAGTGGCTGCGGAAGCTCCTCGAGGCCCAGACCAAGGTGAGGTCGAGGGCTCCCGAACACGTACGGAATATTGAGCTCATCACAATTGAAGAGCTCAAGATGATTCGCAGGCTTTGGGTCTTCAACAAGCACGAAGTCGAAGACTCCCTTCCCCGTATTTACGAAGAGGAAACTGGGGAGAAGTTCCCGGATGCAGACTTGGATGAACAGCTCGTCATCCGGGCAAGCGAGATCGAACTCCTACGCGAAATTTGCGACGGAGACGAGATTCACTTCGGGATGGTCCGAGAACTCATGGGTGTAGACCGCGAGTTCCGCACCAAGACCCGGCGCAAGGGACTCTTTGATGCCTTCGAGAAAGTCATCGAGAAGGGATATTACGAA
This sequence comes from Streptomyces roseochromogenus subsp. oscitans DS 12.976, assembly GCF_000497445.1. Taxonomy (NCBI): domain Bacteria; kingdom Bacillati; phylum Actinomycetota; class Actinomycetes; order Kitasatosporales; family Streptomycetaceae; genus Streptomyces; species Streptomyces roseochromogenus. The sequence goes on from NZ_CM002285.1 coordinate 5,618,397, forward strand.
AACAAGGACGACGCGCTAGAGTTTGCTCTGCGTAAGAAGGAAGTCCGTGGTGGCAACGCGCAGACGGAGATCAGCGCCAAGCCCGAAGCCCTCCCCCTCGAACAAGACAAGTAACGATGCTTCTTCATAACATCACCCTGCGCGACTTTGGGGCGTACCAAGGAGAGCAGCGACTCGACCTGCGCACCGAGTCCGGACGGCCGATTGTCTTGATCGGCGGCCTGAACGGGTGCGGCAAAACGACGCTGCTCGACGCCATCCAACTGGTTCTCTACGGCCCCAAGGCAGACTGGAGCGGCCGTGGCCGCTCTTACAACGACTACCTCCAGCAGTGCATCAACCGGAAGGCAGATGAGGCTGAGGGGGCGTCGATCGCTCTCGAGTTCACTGTCACGGTGGAAGGGGTTGAGCGCCACTATCGAGTCACCCGGAACTGGTACGTTGCGGGTAGTAAGACGCTGAAGGAATTTGTCACTGTCCTGATCGACGGTGACTTCAGCCGGACTCTTACTGAGACTTGGGCTGATCATGTTGAAACGATCCTCCCTATTGACGTGGCTTCGCTCTTCTTCTTCGATGGCGAAAAGATCGAGGAGCTTGCTGATCCTGCACGAGCAGCAAAGGTCATTGAGTCGGCAATCTACTCGCTTCTCGGCGTGAGCAACCTGGAGCGATTGCGTAATGACCTGAGGGTATTTCAGACCAGGCAGCGTCTTGAAGATGCCGATAAGGAAGTCCTGGAGAATTTCGAGGCCCAAGAGCGCGCATACGATGCTGCCAAGCAGGCGACCTCTGACGCCAACCAGCGATTGGTGGGTGCGCGTACGCAGCTCGCTGCGCAGAAGCGAGAACTCGCGAAGGTCGAGCGAGCCTTCAAAGACGGCGGCGGGGAGGCGTACGAGCGCCGCCACGAGCTCGAGAAGGAACGCGACCGTGCCGAGGAGCAGGTAGCGGCGACAAACAAGTCACTGGTCTCGGTTGCGGAAGGCCCTCTCCCGCTTCTACTCCTGAGGAAGGAGCTTGACGAGCTCAGGGAGCAGGCAAGGCTCGAACTGGACGCTGAGGACGCGTCTCGTGTGGTCGGGGTGCTGGAGCAGCGTGACGAATGGCTACTCCGGCAGGTCGAGGAAGCACTGCCGGCTAGCACCCGAACCGAGCTGAAGAAGACGCTTGCCGACGATCGACAGAAGCGCGCCGCTGCTGCCGATCTTGAACAGAACCTTGAACTGCCGCACGACATGCTGGTGCAGCTCTCGACTCTGGATCAGGCTCTATCCACCGAGGCCGCGCGAGCACGCGAACTCGTCCAAGAAGCGGAGGATGCTGCCGAGCACCTTGAGGTGGCGAAGCAGCATATGTCAGCCGTGCCCGAAGAGGACGTGGTCCAGGACCTCGTGAGCCGCCGCAGTCTCGCCATGGAGCAGGTAGCCATGGAGCAGGCCCGAGTCGCGCGTGCAGAAGCTGAGCACAGCGAAGCGGAGGGAAGGCAGCGACGCTTGAAGGAGGAGCTTGACCGGAGCCGCCGTGCTCACGCCGAGGCCAAGTGGAACTCCGCACGCCGTGAGCGGATCATCAAGTACACAGACAAAACGCAGGAAACGCTCGCAAAGCTCAAGGATCGCCTCCTGAGCCTCCACATCGAGAATGTGGAAGTCGCAGTCCTGAAGAGCTTCAACAAGCTCATGCGGAAGCAGGGCCTCATCCGTGACATCCAGATCGACACGGAGAAGTTCACCCTCGTCCTGACGGGCCCTGACGACAAGCGCGTCGATCCTGGACGCCTCAGCGCCGGCGAACGGCAGCTACTGGCCGTGTCACTCCTTTGGGGACTGGCGAAGACTGCAGGTAACCGGCTGCCAAGCATCATCGATACGCCGCTGGGACGACTGGACAGCCAGCACCGGCAGCACCTGATCGACCGCTACTTCCCGGAAGCCGGACGACAGGTTCTGCTTCTCTCGACAGACGAGGAGATTGACGAGCAGCTTTACGAACGGCTGAAGCCGCACGTCGCTCACACCTACACGCTGGTCCACGACGACGCAGACTTCACCACCACGGTCGTGCCGGGCTACCTGTGGAGCAGAGGAGCAGCACATGTCGCTTGACAGGATCCGTCTCTCGAAGACTGCCAAGGATCAGCTGTCATGGCTCAAACGTCACACAGGCATCACTCACTGGAACGTCCTGTGCCGGTGGGCGCTTGCCTTGTCGCTGCGTGATGAGACCACGCCGTTGGTCAAGGACATCGTCACCGACTCCAATGTCGAGATGGACTGGAAGACCTTCGCGGGAACCATCTATGGTGACATCTACCTGGCGCTGCTGAAGCAGCGGTGCCTGGCCGATGGCGAAGAGCCGACGGAGGAGGCCCTCTCCCGCACACTCACCGTGCACATTCACCGCGGGATCGGCTACATGCACGGTCGTCGTGACCTGAGGAGCGCCAGCGCCTTCGTGGCCGCGGCTCTCCAGTAGCGAACGGCCTGGCAGGGACGCACAGGAGCGTCCTTGCCAGGCCTATGCGTGGATCAGAGGCCGGTTACGGCGTTAGACGACGTCCTTGATCTTGGTCAGGTACTGCTCGGTGAAGCTACCCCACCACTTCCGCAGTTCCTTGTACTGGGCGATCGGCGTCTCGTGCATCGACTCGGCCTTTGCGTAGGCCACGAGCAGCAACGTAATCGCCTCGATTGCCCGGCGGGCAGTAGCTGATGCATCGGGGCCGGTACTCGTCTTGCCGGCCTTCGCCAGAACCTGGAGCGGTTCGAACATCTCCTGGTAGAAGAAGTGCCGCTGGTTCAGGCGGATGATCGTCTGTTCGCCTAGGTGCGTGAGCAGGAAGAGGTCGTCGCCAGGAACGTCGACGGTCTCAAGCACAAACGGGAGATCCTTGATCTCCTGCACGTAGGCGGCCTTCTCCTCCTTGGTGGCGCTTCGCCCGGCGTCCTTCGCAAGGTTGTCGTACTCCTTCTCACGCTGAGCGGGCGTCGGCACCTCCTTCACCCGCCCCTTCGGCATCGTACGATCGACGCTGCTGACCGCGCGTGCGATCGGAGCGTGCTCCCCGGACTTCACTGCGGCCTTGCGGTTTTCCTCGCTCCAGACGCGCTGGATCTCGTCACGAGCCTTGGGAACGTAGCTTGCGGCGATGGTGGTCAGAGTCTTGCGCAACTCGTCCGAGGGGACCGCGCCGCGCTTGACATTGCGCACTCCCATCATCCGATCCAGTTCGGGCGTGAAGTGGACCTCGAACCCGATGTACCGGTCGGGCGTGTCGACACTGCCGGGGAACAGACGTGGCACGGTGCCGTAGCTGATCTCGCGATCCAAACGCATGAAGCTGATGGCGCCCTGGTTCTCAGGGACTCGCAGCTTCTGCGCCAGCTTGTCACCGCCGGCGCCCTTGTACCGCAGCACCTCGGGGGGTGCCAGGGTGATGACGACTCGGATCTTGTGGTCAGTGCCCTGGACCTTGACTTCCTCGTTGAAGAAGACCTGGCCGTGGAAGTGCCGCTCGTCCCCGCGCTTGTAGGGGATACCGCTCGTTCGCGCGAGTTCCTCAGTGAGAACGGCGTCCACCCATGTGCCCTTGCGCAGAAACGTCGGATCATGCGGCTTCAGCACCACTCCGTCGACCGAGATCCGGATGCCGCCGCACAGGAACTCCCGGAAGATGCGGGACAGCTCCTTGTTCAACTCGTTGCGCACGTGGTCCGGGGTGCTGCGACCGTGCCCGTCGGAGACACGGTCGATCTTCGACCAAAGCACCAGCGTCCCGGATCCCTCAGGGAACACCTCCTCGAGATGTGGCGGAAGAGGCTCGTCATCCGGCGGGTTGATCCCGACCTTCTTGCCCTGCTTCTCCGCGTTGACCGCGGCATCGAGGTCGAACTTGACGTGCCTGATCCGATCGCTGCCCTGGACGCGTGACCACGCTTCGATGCAGGTGCCGACGCTGAGGCTGGCCAGCTTCGCGCCGACACCGAACTTGCCGATCGTCTTCTCGGACATGAATCGCTTCGAGAAACCCAGCTGCAGGTAGTGGTGGAGGGTGTGGTCGTCCATGCCCTCGCCATCGTCGATGAACGCGATCTGGTCGAGCGCCTTCTTACGCCCCTTCATGACCTCTTCGGTCAGAATCTGGATGTTGTTGGCGCGCGCCTCAATGCTGTTGTCGATGACTTCACCGACAGCGGAGGGGAAGTTGTGCCCGGACTCCCGCAGACTGAGCAGAGCCTGCCCAGACAGTACGACAGGGATGGCACCTTCGTCGGCGATGGTCATGTTCCGCTCCTATTCTGTGCGCTTTGTGTCTGGCGAAGGGCCCGAGCCCAGGCTGCTCGGACAGCCGGCTCGGGGCAGAAAGGACAGCGTTGCCCAGTCCCTGAAGGGCTGGCCGGGTGGATTTGGTTCGCTATGGGGCGGCCTGAGGACAGGCATCGGTGGTACCAATACGACGCGATGGCGTACGCCTGGAGCGAGTTGCGAGCCGGTGCAGCAACGAAGTGGGTGGCGACGTCGGCCAGGGGGTGACGGATGAGGCGGCTGCGCAGACAAGTGTCCGACCGCCCTACGAAGAGCGGGCGAACGGTCTCCGCGCAGTGGCGTAGCAGTAGGTACGCGCCCACGGTTCTACTCGGGATCTGTAGGTTCACGACAGCACTCGTGTACCGAAGGGTGAGTCGTGCGCCCCGGTACGGATCCGCGATGCGGATCGTGAACTCTGCGCCTGAGCTCACGAGTTGATTCCAGCGAGGGACTGGGCGTGCAGCCGGATCGCACGACGAGTTCGTTCTACCGTCGCGATGGAGACACCCGTCTGCTTGGCAGAGGCCGATGCCGGCACGCGGTCCAGCATGCCCTGAAGACAACCAAGGCCATGGGCTCCAAGGCCCGCAGCAAACTCCCGCAGCTCCCGGAACGTCTCCTCTGCGATTGCCCAGGCTTCAGGCGAAGCCTGGGTGACCATCTCAGCAGTAGGCCGGCCATCGTTGGTCAGCGTGCAGACGCGTCGGCGAGCGGCATCAGCGAGAGGCCGGCACGCAGCAGCCTCACGGGAGCTGGCTGCCGACCGGTGAAGCGTACGTCGTGCGTCACGGATGACGTTGCGGCACAGGTAAGCAGCGTTGTCCGCCGCCCGCTTGTGACCGAGAGTGAGATCAAGCGCCGTGTCGAGGAGGTCTTGCCATTCCCCGTCCCACGGCCGTTGTTCCTGCTTCTGGTACAGGCGTCGCATCACGGAGACGCGGACGTCATCGAGCTGGAGCATCATGCCCCTCCCCGGTGCCCGACTGCTGTGTGCCGGACCCATGTGGTCGTTGCCTGCTCTCCCTTTGGCCGTCGTCGCCTGGCGGTCGACTTGGCATGAGCAGGTGCTTGAGACTGTAGAGCGCATGACTGACAGCCGGCGCTCGATTCGGTCTCATACTCAATGGGACAGCCCAGGCATGCATCCCCTCACGTTCAGGCCAACTTCCTGAGGAACCGGCCTCGTTGGTGCTGTGACCTGCTGGTTCATAAGCGGCAGCTGGGTGCGGGGCACGCCAAGTCGTGGCTGTCAGGCGTTAGATGGGACTGGAGATGCCATCGGCAGGGGCCGCGGCTCCCGCCCTGCATGGTGCAGGCGTGGCGGGAGCCGCTGGTAGGACGAGTCACACGGTCGGGACGAGCGTCGTGTCGAGGTTTTGCTTGAAGATGCGGAGGAACGTCTCGAGGGAGCGCGGTCTGTCACCGGAAAACCACTCGAGAAGAACGTCGTAGCCCCCGTGAGCGTACTGGTTGAAGTGCTTGACCCCTTCGTCGCTCAGGTTATGGGGTGCCGTCGGGTCGACTAGTTTTGCGATCGAGGAGTGGACGACCTTCTTCTCGTTCATGGTGACCCCGAGAATTTCTAGCTCTTTTGCCAGGAACAGCGCGACGAGCAGTTTTCCCCGGTCTGTATATCGACCTGGAAAGCTCGCCACGAGTTCCGGCGCGTGCTCGTTTGTGATGTGCAATTTTCGCGACTTGGAAATCCCTGCAATGAAGCAGAAATAGAAGATGTCGAAGTCAATCTTGAAACTATCGTCCTCCCTGAGGTCTTTGAACCAATTGCGAGCGTCTTTCCTGAGACGGAAAGGCTGCATCAGGCCGCCTCCTCTACCTGGAATTTATTGAAAAATGATTCGCCGCGGACAACAATCCCGTCAAGGGTTTCCGTATGGTTCGGAGTGGTTCGCGCGTCTTCGATCAGCTGCTCATCAGCCTTCCGGAACAGCGTGATGAACTGCACCTTGCCCCCGCAGGCTTGCTGGAGATTCGGTACGAACTGGTCGCGCTCCGAGGAGATGGTGAAGGCGATGAACTGCCGTGTGAGTTGAGGGATGAGGGGACCGATCCTGGAGCGATTTGCCAAGTCGATGGAGTTGGCCGGGCTGTCGACAATGAAGGGAAGCTGATGCTCAGAGCGGTTGAATAGTGAAGCTAGGAATGCGTAGGCCACAGAAAGGTTCTCGCCGACACTTCCACCTTCCTTCCCGTCAAGCACGAGACACTTCTCGATACGCATAATACGAATGTTATTATGAGGCAGCAATTCTGTGATCCGCTGGTTTGCGGCGTCACAGACTTCGTCCAAGATGCCCCTGCGGGCAGTCTGATAGGCCTCCCTGAGGATCCTTCTCAGGACGTCGCGCTTGCGCTTGAGGATAATCGTCTTGGTGATTTCGGCGACGTCGTCTTCTGCAGCCTTGACGCGTTCTGCGAGGATATTCACATCGCGCGTGTTTTCGGCCGTGTCGCCATTGGTGTATTTATCAAGGTTCCTGGCGATGCCCGCTAGCTCCGCTTCCAGTTTTTTGATTTCCTCGCTGGCTTCCCGGACGGCGGGATCGGCTTGTTCCGCAGCCCTCTGGAGAAGAGCGACTTCGTTTCGAGCGTCCCGTTCGTCGTGCATCGCCTCACCGAGGGAATGCAGTTTGTCGCGGAGCTGCTCCTCGGCGGTCTCGTGAGATTCACCGACTGCATCCTGGATGGCCGTCTTCATCGAGTTAAGGAGGATGACATCGTCCGAACCCAGGTACTGCTCTGCGCGGCTATGAATTACATCCCTTACGTGATCGTCAATGGGTCGCCCGCAAACGCAGAATTCCTCCTGCGCGAGTTCGGTAAAAAACTCGCGAGCTGCACTCTCTGGGAGCTTGACCCGATCAAGGCCAATCTTAAGCTCATGGAGCCTCTTCGCGAAGATGGGTGACAGGGCGTTCGGGGCCCGCATGACATCAAGGATGTCAAGAGACTCCTCGCGTACGCGACTCTTCAAGGATGCGACTTCTTCCTTGTGAGCCTCTAGTTCTTGTGCCCGTGAATTTTCCTTACTGATCTCCTGCTCGTACGTGGCGTGCTGCTTCTGAAGCCGGCCTGAGGTTTCATCGCGATCACGCTCTAGCCGCTCTTTCTCTGATTCGCACTTAGCCAGGCGCTCCTTCAGTTTTTCTAGCTTGTTCTGGCGTCGCGTGAGGGCTATTTCCTCGGTCGCCGACTTCTTGGTGAGTTTCTCCCAGTACTCGGTTACCTTATCTTCGAGTTTCTTGAGGGTGCCAACTTGGAAAAGGTCCTCTACGAGCTCCTCTGCCCGCAGATGCTTCTCATCCAGGAGTCGCTCTGCCAGCTCTCCGTCGAAGACAAATGCCTCCACGAAGGTTTCGCTCATGAACCTCCGGAATTCGTAAGGGGGTTCAAAGCCATCCACCTGTCCTTCGCCACGCGTGGTCTTGTAGCGAACCCGAGATGTTTCGAAGTCGAAGTTCATGATGATGGTGACCCGCTCGGAACCAAGCATGAGCCGTACTTCGAAGGCTCCGTGACTCTGATCGCTCTCGAGTTTCCGGTACTTCATCGTCTCCGAGCCGTCCCAGCTGCCATTGGCAGCAGAACCTGACAGGGCGGCTCGAAGGAGATTAAGTGTCGTCGTCTTGCCCGTCCCGTTGGGCATCTGAATTAGAGACACCCTGTGAGGATCGTCCCCCGCCTCCCGGAAGTCGATCTCGTGATCTGGACACCGAAGCCCATCAGCTTTCCAGCCGAGGATCTGCATTACAGCAGACATCAGAAGATACCCCCACCATCTCGATTGACGTCATCCACTTCAGTGCTGCTGAATAGAAGCTCAAGTCGACGATCTGTGTCGCTTGAATCGTGCAGATCCTCACTACCGGACGTAACCGCCTCCATCCACGTGATCAGCCGGTGTGCCAGTGCCGGTTCCTGCTCCGAGTTGGCAACTGCTTCCCTGATCGCATGGCTAATCTTTAGGTCAAGGCTCATGCGGGAGTCTCCTTGTGCCGTAGGGCAGCCATCTCTGCGAGCCAGTCTGCCCGCTCCTGATCAGAATTCTGGGCCTCGCCGTCAGAGTCGCGAACGAAATCGACGACATTCGCAATCTTCTGAGGGTTTGCTGGATCAGACCGAAGGCATCTACCAATCCGCTGAATAGTCTCCAGGCGAGCCCGTGCTGAAGAAAACAGAATAACGGTATTGAGGGACTGGATGTCGATCCCCTCCGAGAGCCTATGGCAGGTGATCAAACATTGCAGATCACCCCGAGCGAATCGGCTGAGAGTCGATGAATTCTGCGCCGTGAAGTAGGTGTGAAAGTCAGGCCGGTACTTGTGAACGATGCTCAGTACCTGCCTCCCATATTCCTGAGTCTCGACGAAGATGATGCAGCGTTCCAGCAACTCTTGATGGGATGCAATGAATTCGTCGAATACGGGAAGCTTGGCCGGGGACGTCTTGTGGACCTTGGCCAACTCGATCCAGACTTCTTCGTCCCTCATCGGGTTGCCGGCGGCAGCCCTGGCCGCCTGCCGCTTGTACACGTCCCGCATCCGTTCGCGGTCCTGCTGCGTCAACTCGTACGGCAAAGGATGGTAGTTGAAGGGAGCGAGGATCCCACGCTCGATTGCGTCACTCAGCTCGAACGACATCAGCACCGGACCGATGTGCTCCTCGATGAACGCGTTCCCCTCCTCGTCGTACTCGCGATCCGGCGTCGCGCTCAAGCCCAGCCGGAACCGCACTTCGTCGGACAGGCCTGTTAGCCGCTGCCTCGTTCCTGGGCTGCCAAGCCGATGAACCTCGTCGTGGATGAGTAGTGTCCTTCGGGCCGATCGGCGGTCCAACTGCCGAAGAGCCGACGCAAGCGGATCACGGCGCTCGTCGCCGCGGCGTGAGACCAGGAGGATGCGTTCTCGTGTCGACAACGAGAACTCCTGCAACTCCTTGTGAGCCTCGTAGTCTCGGTACACGTGTGGCGACCGCCCCAGCTGACGCCGGGTGGACAGCAGCTCGTTGTACCACTGATCCAGGAGATCGGTGCCGTCCATCGCGACGATGACGTTGTCGATGTCTCCAGCGTCAAAGAGCGCCTTCGTGATCTTCAGCGCGGTCCGTGTCTTGCCCGTGCCGGTGGCCATGTTGAGGACGCCGCGTTCCGAGGAGAGGAAGATCCGTAGTGCTTCCTCTTGGTGGCGCCACTTGTCACTTCGCGGCCTCGGCGTGCCCGTTTGAGCACGAGCATGGTAGGCCTGCAAGAGCCTCTGCCTGGCTGCCTCCGGGAATGAGTAGACCTCGACGCCGATGTCTGTGCCGGCCCACACCTGCTCGAAGTGGCTGCGCTTGCGCTCCGCTCGAATCGGCGACTCCCATGCCGTGAAGACGTCTATGCATTCACGGTTCTGTTCAAAGGCGCTGCGTGATTCGTTCGAGGACCCACTGAACGCGACGTATTCGCCATCGTTGTCGAAGAACAGGCCGATCTTCTCGTGGTAGATGCCGGATCCGTGCTTGGGGACGGCAATACGGATCTCCAGTCGTCCCAGTTCGAGTAGACGGCTGAGACGCGCGACACCTGTCCCCATGCCGTCAGTGAAGTCCTCTTCGACGATCTGCTGGAGTCGCTGGGCGCAGACCGTCTCCTTGGAGGCTCCTTCGGATATTGCCTTGAGGTCCGTTTCAGTGAGTTCGACGCTTGTTACCAAGCGGATCTTTCCGCCGTTCATGACGAACTCGCCGAGCGGGGAACCGAAGGATTCCAACGCGGTGCTTGAGAAGTAGCCGACCGCCCGCCAGTATGAGCTGGCCTCTCTGAGCGAAGGGCGGAAGAACTCCTCGACGAGGTTGTTGTACCCGGAGCGGTAGTCCTCCTGGTACTTGATACTCCTCAAGGCCATGGGTGACGGGCACTCCCTTCAGACATGAGCGCACCAGCACCACCTGGGTGTCCTCCGTACGCTGGACTTCGTCCTTAAGGATGCCAGGGGGTTGGCCTGATGCGCCGGGCTACGGCTGATGATGCCTCACGGCAGTCATGTCAGAGGCTCAGCGAGCCGTGGGAGTGCTACCTGCGACGGGTGAGCCTCTGGTCCCGGTATGCGGACGGGGCCTGCTCGGCCAGTCGTGGGCTGGCGAGCTCGGTGAGGGAGTGCACCGCCGCGTCCATGCGGTCCGGACTGTCCATGCCGGCTACCCAGGTCACCATCTGCTGCTCCAGCACTGGCCATTCGCCGACATGGTGGACGCGGCCCTGCTCGTAGAGCTGTGCGATCGGCTCCGCCCGCAATCTCTTGCCATGCTTCGCCGTGACCGACACAACAGCGGGCATCAGGAGGTTCTCTGTGCGTTTCTCGCCCTGGAGCTCCTGCCAGGCTTGATAGAGGATCTGACGGGACATGTCGCCGCCGTAGTTGCTTTCCACCACGATCGCATCCGCGCGCAGTTCGATCGCCAGCAGGCACGTCTCCCGCCCCCAGTCACCGGCCCCACGGTTGCCGGACCGGTCGTCGAGGACGTACAGATGACCGTCACGATCCGAGGCTGCGGCCACGATGCCGGTCTCGTCACCGACCGCGGACTCGCCGCCGGCCGGGTCGACAGCGACCACAATGCGCGTGAGATCGATGCCGCGGAACTGCCCGGCGCTGATGCGGTTGTTGGTGATCCACGGCCACTGCCACACACCGCCGTCCTGCGGGCGCGGCTGCTGCATGTACAGGCTCCACCAGACGCGTTCGCCAACCGAGCGGCGGATCTCAGCGAGTGCATCGGCGTCGTACCGCTCGGGCCACAGCGGCGCGCCCACAGTGCGGCCGAGAGCGTCGTCCTCGGACAGGGCCAGGGCGGGCAGGTCGATGACCGTCCACCGGTCGCCTTCCTCGGCGAGGACCCGTCCGGCGAGGTCGTCCTCGTCCCAGCGGGTCTGGATGAGGATCACTGAGCCGCCGGGCTCGATACGCGTCAGCAGGACGGCCTGCCACCACTCCCACAGCCGCTTCCGCATCGTGGGCGAGGAGGCCTCCGCGGCATCCTTGATGGGGTCGTCGACAACGGCCAGGTGGGCGCCCTTACCGGTGAGGCCACCGCCGACGCCGGCCATGACCGCGCCGCCCTCTGTACCGACGAGGTCGAACCGGTTCGCGGCGGATGAGCCGGGTCGCAGGTTGATGCCGAGCTGTGGGCCGTAGGTGAGGATCGCGTCCCTGATCCACCGGCCGTGGTCGTCGGCGAGATCGGAGGAGTAGGAGGCGATCATCACCCGGTGCTCCGGGCGGCGGCGCAGGTACCAGAGGGGCGCCCACCTGGCGGCGCGGCGGCTCTTGCCGTGCCGGGGCGGCATCGTCAGCAGCAGCCTCGTCGGCTTGCCGGCAGCGACCTGCTCAAACGCGGCATCGATCAGCCCCAGGTGCGGGGCCTGCATCTCCCGTCCGTCAGTGAGGACCGCCGCCATCGCGCCGGGAGAGCGGTCCATCGCCAGCTCGCGTTCGACACGGATGAGCTGCGCGCGGAGCTCAGGGGTGGAGGCTGCGGCGATCTCACGACGGCGCTGCGCGGGAAGCGTCCGGTAGAGCCGGAGAACCGCAGCCTCGTCAGGCCTCCCCATCCCTGCGCGGGCTGCCCGCGAGGTTGATCAGATGCTCGAGCTCCTCGAGACCTGCGGTTTCCACCTTGACCGCGGTCCCGTCTGGGCCGGACAGCTCGGTGCGGATGGGCCGGTCGAGACCAAGGAGTCGGCTGCTGCGTTCGATGATCCGTACCGCTCGGTCGACGGCCTGGTAGTCGCCGTTGCGGATCGCGGCACGGTAGACACCGAAGAACAGGCGCTCCAGTCGCTCCACCATGAGCTGCCGGAGTTCGTCGGTGTTCTCTTCCAAGGCCGTGGTGCGCTCGTTGAGGGCCTTGGAGACGTCCTTGCAGGCGAGTTCGATCAGCCGCTTGTCGCTCGGCGGCTCCAGGCCGCGGCGGTACTTGTCGATGCCGTAACCCTGCGGGTAGGCGATCCCGTCGGAGTTGATGGCCGGGTCGGCGGCGAGCTTGCGGCCGATCGTGAGCCAGTCGACGCCGGCAAGCTTCAGATCGATCGCGTCAGCTCGGCGCTGGGTGATGGCGGCCCGGGTGGCGCGGTTGGGGCGGCCCATACGAGGAACTCCCTGGCCCCGCGCCTCCCTCTATGATCCCTGACCGAGCCATCACTCCAGGCGCGCGACCAGCCCATGCCGTGTGGGGCAGGGGGTCAGGCGTGCTGCGTCGCCTGCTGGAGGCGGCGGAAGAGGGGTGCTGCGGGCGGCAGGCTGCCGTCGACGGATGTCACCTGATCCGCGATGAGGGCTGCGGCGTCGGGGATGAAGGGCCGCAGCTCCTCGGCCAGGACCCGGCACGCTCTGACCAGCGCGGCGAGGACCGCGTCGAGGCGTTCGGCCGCGTCGCCGTTGCCCTGCCGTTCCGCTCGGGCCAGTTCCCAGGGCCGGGTGGCGTCGATGCAGCGGTTGGCCGCCTCTACGATGCCCCAGGCGACGCCCGTGGCGCGACGGAAGTCGAAGTCCGCCAGCGCCGCATCGATCTGGCTGGGAGCCTTCTCGCACACGTCCAGCAGCGGCGTCACGGCGAATCGGTCGTCACCGAGTACGGGCACTGCCCCGCTGCGGTAGCGGTGGACCATCGTCACGATGCGATGCACGAGGTTGCCCAGCCCTCCGGCGAAGTCCGCGTCGGCCCGGGCGATCAGCCGGTCGGGCGTGAAGTCGGCGTCCCCGACCCGGGGAACCTCGCGCAGCAGCCACCAGCGCACCGCGTCAGTGCCGTACGCCTCGGTCAGGGCGACCGGGTCGACGGTGGTCCCGCCGGACTTGCTGATCTTGCGGCCGCCGACGGTGAGGTAGTCGTGGACCAGGATGTCGGTGGGCAGTGGCAGCCCGGCCGACAGCAGCATCGCCGGCCAGTACACGGCGTGGAAGCGGACCACGCCCTTGCCGACCAGGTGGGTGCGGCGCTCGCTGGTTACCCACCACTGCTCGTAGGTGGGGTCGTCGGTGCCGTAGCCGAGGCTGGTGACGTAGTTGCCCAGCGCGTCCCACCACACGTAGACGACCTGAGTGGGGTCGTCGGGCACGGGGATGCCCCAGCCGCGGGCGCGGGTGTGGGAGCGGGAGACGGAGAAGTCGTGCAGGCCGCTGGCGATCAGGGCGAGGACCTCGTTGCGGCGGGCGGCGGGTTCGATGCGCAGGGTGCCGTCGGCGATCAACTCGTGCAGTCGGGCGGCGTGGCGGGACAGGCGGAAGAACCAGTTCTCCTCCGCCACGAGATGCGGCTCGGTGCTGTGCTCGGCGCAGCGCCCGTCGACCAGTTCAGCCTCGGTGTAGAACTGCTCGCAGCCGACGCAGTACAGGCCCTCATAGTGCTTGCGGTAGAGGTCGCCCGCCTCGGCGCACCGGCGCCACAGGCGCTCGACGCCGATGCGGTGGCGCGGGTCGCGGCTGGTGCGGATGAAGTCGTCGAGCGACAGCGTCAGCGGGCCGCGCAGGGCGGCGAACGCCTCGGCGTTGCGGTCGACCAGCGACTGTACGTCGATGCCCTCGGCTTCGGCGGCCAGCACGTTCTTGAGGGAGTTGTCGTCGGTGCCGCTCAGCAGACGGACGTGATCGCCGCGCCGACGGTGGTGGCGGGCCAGCGTGTCCGCCTGGACGAGTTCCAGGGCGAAGCCCAGGTGCGGGCGGGCGTTGACGTACGGGATCGTTGTGGTGATGTAGTGGCGAGGTGCAGTCATCGGAACCTCCTGTCAGGGAGACGAGGCCCGCTCCGCACAACCACGTGAGGCCCCGTCCCCGGGGCCTCGGATGTGTCACGCGTCCATGCTCAGCAGCCCCGTCAACGGGGCATCATCCGGTGCTGAGGCCAAGGCGTGATCATGGAGCCGATGCTAGCAACCAGGCCTGCAGCCGGCACGCGAATTTTCGTGGAACGCCGGGCTTCAGGTGCTCTCGCAGCAGGTCCGAAAGGCGCAGGCCCAGCCTCGTTAGCCGGTGCACGCCATAGGTTCGAATCCTGCCCGGTGCCCACGGAACAACCATGCCCCGCCCCCTCGTGCGTCAGAGCCGGTGAGCAGTACGACCCTCGACCATGTGCTGGCCTAGGAGAACGACAACTGCTCCGGTCCCTCTTCGCTGATGTCTTTTGCTGTGAACATTTGCGCGTCAGGGACATCGCGATGGGTGCGCAGCCACCAAGCGAACTGCCAGTTCCGGCATGTGCGGTGCAGTCGCGAATTCCGCATCGGTGCATCGCGGGGGATGGAGTGCTCGCCCCAGCCCATGATGGGACGAGCGTTAGTGAGGTGCACGCCAAGGCCGCGGACGAGGGCGTCACCTGCCCAGGTCTCGCCGGGGGCATACTCGAACGCGAGGTGAGCGTTCCGCGACCAGTCCCATGGGATTGGCAGCGCACACAGGTACCAGGCGGCGGGTGGATTGGCCGCCGACAGGCGAAGCGTCTGACGGCGCAGTTTGGTGTCGACACGGTGCCGGTCGCACTCGCCGAAGGTCTTCAAGCAATGCTGGGTCAGATCGAGTGCACGGACGCCGGCCAGCCACATGATGTGGTACCTGTCGCGAGCCTCTATGCCTACACGGACCTCCTCTGAGTCCGCCCCCGGATTCATTCCACTACTCCTCTAGATGTGAATTCCTCTCCTTGATCAATTCTATCAGGATTTCTGAAATACCCTCGTGCTTGTTGTGTCGAAAGTCGTTAGGGTAGGGCATGTTGAATTCTTCCGAGAAAGCCCTTTCGTATTCTTCGGTGGGCAACGCCAAGGGGCGCCCGCACACGGCCTTGACCGTGGCCCGTGAGGTGTCGCTGATCTCCACCTCCTCGAAATAGCGTGACAGCAGCCCGCGGAGGGACTCCGGCGTGTGGTAGCGGATCCGCTGCCACTTGCCGCGCACAAACCGCATGTCCACGTTCTCGCTGTCGAGAAACGACAGACGTGTGGAGTCACGGCTGATGGAGTGCTCGGAGTTCTCGTACGCCAACTCGCGCTCCAGATTCCGGGTGCCGATGCACACACGCCCGTCCGCAGCGCACAGCGCGTTCACGGTGACCAGCACCCAGTGCTGGTAATCGAGGCTGGTCGTGGCGTTGATGACGGAGTCCAGGACCACGACCTCATACAGGCCGTTCTTGCGCAGTTCCCTCTCGATGGAGCGGAGTTGGCCGACGACTGCGCGGATGTCCACGGCGTACTTCCCCTTCAGGGTGCGGTACGGCTCGTAGTCGTGGATCTTGTAGCCCTTGGAGCGCAGGTGCTGGGCGTAGTCACCGTGGCCGGCGCCGAAGTCCACTACTCGGTGGGATGTGGTCAGCGAGGGCAGCACGAGACGCTCCCAGACCTCGGATTTGTAGCGGACCTTGTCCGCCTTCGCCTTCGAGGAGTGCTCGCGCAGACGGTTGGGCTGGACGATGTGCTGATTCCACACCGGTGCCTGCTCTTCGAGGCCGGACCAGTCGTACACGCCGTACTCGCCGGTGAGATCCTCCACGAGCTGGCCGGCGTCGAAGGAGGCGACGGTCCAGGCGAGGACGTCGAAGCGTTGGGACTTGGCGACAGCCGCGTACTCGGCGTTCAGCACGATGCGGCCCTGGTCGTCGATCACCACGGAGCCCCAGGGGCCGTGCGCGGCGGTCATGAAGCCGATCGCCTGCTGGAAGGGAAGGTTCTTGGAATCCTCGACCTGGATGGTCTGCCACGGGATCCAGCACCACTGGCCGATGGGCCCGGGCTCCGCGTACACGACGGACGATTCGGTTTCGACTCGGTTGTGGAGGAGGTTGAACTTGATCTCGTCCTGGAGGCGGACCTTCTGCGGGAGGATCATTGCCGGGGTCGTCGTCTGCCCGATGGCCTTCAGGCCCTTGGTCCTCTGGTGGCCCGCGACCAGGGTGCCGTCGGCGTTCAGGATGACTGGCTTGACCACACCGTGGCGGCGCAGCGACGCCTGGAGCCGGGTGAAGGACTCCTCCGACAGCCGTCGCGGGTTGTAGTCCGCAGGCCTGAGCTTGCTCAGCGGGTACGCGGGGTCGAAGCGGACGTCGAGGCTCATGCCGCAGCCCCTTTTTCGGCACGATGCTCGTCGTTGAGGACGTGCCAGCCGAAGCCCATGTCGGTGTCGTGCTCGCCGACGAACTCCTTGTACAACGCGTCGAGCAGCTCGACCTCAGCCTGCGTGATCCGCACGCGGGTGGTGGACCACTGCAAGTAGCCCCACTGGAGGTAGTCCACCGTCGCCGCGGCACCCGTGTCAGCGCCGTCGGTGGGCAACTCGATGGGCGTCGGCAGCGCCGTCTCGTCAAGGAGCTGGTCGAGCTGGTCCTGGTCGTAGCCGGTGCCCTGAAGGTCGGGGAGCTCGGTGAGGATGTCCGCGAGGAGCACGCTGTCGTAGCCAGCCAGGTCGCTGGTGCGGTTGTCGACGATGACGATCTTGGCCGCTGCGTCGTCGTCGACGTCGAGCCAGGTGACAGCGATGTCAGTCCAGCCGAGCTGCTGGGCGGCCTTGAACGTGTGGTTGCCGGCGAGGATCTCGTTCGGGCGGCCGGTCATGGTTCCGCGGTTGACGACGATCGGCCGGTACTGCCCGTTGACGGACAGGGATTCGCAGATGGCGTCGAGATCACCCGTCCGCGGGTTGCGGTGGTACAGGTTGAGCTTGCCGATCGGGACGGCCAGATTCGCGAGGGAGGCGGGGATGCGGGTTGCGGCAGTGGACACGAGACTCCAGCCCCACGCCCACCGTCGAGCCTAAGCGATCACCCGCGAGGCGCTGTCAACCGAGGGCGACTCCGGATCGGGGTGCAGATCTGTCCTCGTGCCCGACGTGGCGCTCGCACGGTGCAAGGTCACCGGCTCGGCGAACAGAGTGCTGGCAGAAGGAACACTCTGCTCCACCGCCCTGGGGCGGAACCCGCCGACCGCTCCTCAGTGCGTCCGCACCGCCGACTGTGCTGTTGCGGGTTCGGTGGAGGCGGGTGTGCCCGTGCCTGGGCGGTAGGTGATGCCGTAGTTGCGGCTAAAGCGGTTGGCCGCAGTGACGTGGCCTCTGTGCCCCTCCAGGTAGAAGGCGTACGCGATGGAGGCAATCTGTGCTTCGGTTACGTGTAGAAGCCAGCGATTGGACTCCTTGCGGAATTGGGCCTTCCGGACGGCTTCGTCTAGCCCTGTGGCTGGGGGATGCTGAAGGCTGCCGCCGAGCGAGAGGAAGAGACGCAACATCGTCATCTCGGAAGGAAGTAGGCCGACTTCCTTGCGACCGGGCTCGGGTTCTGGCGAGGGTGGCTGCTGTGACGGTGGACGCGTCCGTGCCTCGGTATACAGCAGGATATCGAGGCCTTCGCTGCTTGGCCGGGCTGCCCAGACGACGGGCCTCCCTGCGTATGCGGACAACTCGGCCCGCTCACTGGGGTCCGCCCACTCGGCCAGACCGGTGGCCACGAGCTGCTCGACGCTGTGGCGGCTCAGCCCCAGGGTCTCGGTCACCCACCCGTGAGGCGAAGCGCGATGCGCTGTGCGGAGCGCCTCCAGGAGTACGTACTGATGGTCCTTGGTGCGTCCCATCCGCCCCTGCCTCTCGGCATCGTTTCCACCAGGTCGCGGCCGTACCGGCTGTGGTGGACACGGTAGTGCAGCCCACCCACTACGGCGGCCGGCTCCGGCCAACAGCCGTAGTTGTTGGGTATGCCTTCCGCCCGTCGTCTAACGTCCCCAGCTGATCAGTGCCTCAGACTTCCCGGCGGTCGTGCCGGTCAGGGTTTGCTGAGTCAGTTCGTGTTGCCGATGACGCTGCGGGCTGCGAGGCGGAAGTCCTTGACCGCTTGGTAGAGGATTCGTTCTCGTTCATCAGCAAGGGCGGTGTCCTCGGCTTTGCGGGTGGTGTCTCCCGTGCGCGCGTCCTCGGCCATCCGCCGCATGATGTGGGAGAGGTCGCTGGAGGCGTGGGTGACTCGCTCGGCGACTTCCACGAGGGCAGCCGGTCCTTCGAGGATGACGACTTCAGCAGCGCGATGGACCTCACGGGCCAGGGCGATGAAGCGGCGTATCTTCTCGTCGACGTCGGGCAGGTCGGGGGCGTCGGAACGCAGCGCGTCGAAGATGGCGTCCATGGCAATGTCGCGGTCGTGGAGGGCGCTGAGGTAGCTGGCGTATGCGTCCCGGCGGTGCTGACGGCGCCACTGATCATGTTGTGCCCGTGCCTGTACCCGGCCGCTCACGATTGCGGCACCAAGAGTGGTGGCAGAGCCGACAGCGGCGCCAAGCAGCGCGGCAAGTCCTGCGTCCATGGGCTCAGTCTGCCGTTGTTGTCGTTCATCGAGTGCGCCGGGGCTTCGTCCCGGTGCCAGGCCGGGGCGACGCGGCGGAAGAGTACAGGCCCGCCCGGTCAGGCGCTCTGCCTCCAGGCTTGCCGTACGGCCTGGAGGGCGCGAGAGGCGTCGTTCCGGCTGCTGAAGCCGTGGACGCTCATCTGCGGATCCCTAGGGCTTTGGCCGGTGCGTGTGTAGCCGTGCCAGCGGCCGCATCCGTAGCAGTCGGGCGTCGGCAGGCAGGGGAAGACGTCACCGACCCATTCGTGATGGTCTGTGTAGGCGGCGTACCCGTGCAGATGGCGCTCGTAGGTGAAGACGCTCTCGCTCACTATTTCGTGTCGTCCTCCGTGATATCGGCCTGCTTCCAGCGTCAGGCCCGAAGCCGTCGGTAGGCGGCCTGTATGGCCTCGATGTAGCGGTGGAACTCCTCGGTGAGGTTGGTCCGGTTGCCGCCGCTCATGTCGTTGTTCGTGAAGAACGCGGCTCGCTGTGCCCTGGAGAGTTCCAGTTGGACGCCGCGCCCGGCCAGGTTGCGGTTGCAGATGTTCTTGGGGCTGCTCCCGGCCCTCTCCGGCGTCGCTTCGGCGACCGGGAAGCCGGCGTGCTGCAGGGACGCGGTGATCCAGTAGGAGAAGTCGTGGTCGAGGCCGCCGACTTCGGTGATCTTGTCGCCGCTGCTGAACCCGTGCCAGGAGACCGTTCGCGCCATGCCGCTTTGCAGGTCGACGCACTGAGGTTCATCGAAGTGGGTCGAGGTGACGTGCAACGTTCGGTTGGCGCCCGTCTTGATGCCCTTGAACGAGTAGTAGTTGTCCGTAGTGCCCGCGCATGCGAGTGCCGCTTCTGTCGTGCCGGCCTCAATGTGGCCGCCGTGAATCGCGATGTGCGCGAGATCGGAGCCGGGGACGCGGCGGCATTCGCGCGTCCAGTGCAGGCCCTCGTCCTCATGGGCGGCAAGGTCAGCGAAGTTGCTGTACGTGTCGGAAGCGGTCGGGGCGGCGTTGTGTATGGAGCCGGTTGTCACAGTGCGAGGTCTTCGAGTTCGAGGGGATCAGGACGGTGCGCCGAGCCGCCCGACGATGGTCGGTGGGCAATGCGCGGCGGAGAGCAGTCAGGGCTGGGCGGCTTCTGCCTGCGCGTCGTCACCAGCTGGTGTCTCGGTGGCGCCGATGTAGCAGGCGTAGAGCTCTGCGGTGCCGTCGCCGACGCTGCGCGCTGTGGCGTCGAAGGCGCCTGCGGGCCGGAACGCGGCGTGCATGCCGGTGCGGATGCGGTAGCCCAGGTTCGTGGCCCGGTTCAGGTTGGCGAGCGTTTCGATGTGCGCCCACTCGCCGGGCCGATCACGCAGTGCCTGGGCGGTGTCGTGCGCCTCCTGGCTGCGTTTCTGGCTGGGGAGGGGTTGGAAGCGGGCGTGCATCAGGAGGCTCCGGCGGTTGGACGGGCGGTTTCGGCGAGGTCTCTGATCTGGGCGGCCAGGCGCCATTGGTCGTCGGTGAGGTGCTCGCACAGTTCGTTGGCGAGGTGGGCGATCCCCTTGAGGGCCTTCCCGGCGGTTAGGTCCGGTGTGGCTTCGGGGGGTGTGACCGGCTCGCGGGACGGGGTGGCGGATGTGGTGGGCGCCGCCGGTTCGGCTGCGCGAGCAGGAGTGGTCACGGTGATGTGCCAGGGGTCAGCGGTTGTTGCAGCGGCAGGTGTTGGTGATGACGTTGAACCAGCTGTCGCAGGAGTTGCACCAGATGGATCCGGGTGCGGGCGGTACCTCGGAGGGGCGGAGGTCGGCGTTAAGCACGGTGAGCGGGGTCTCCTTGTCAGAAGTGTTCGGGGAGTTGGGCTCTGGGGCCGTTGGGAGCGAGAACGGTGACGATGAGGTCGAGGTCCTTGGGCCGCCACAGGGCGGTTTCGAAGCCGCAGGCCGCCAGGTGACGGAGCCAGTCGCGTTGCTCGGGGCGTAGACGCCCGGTGTTGGACTTGAACTCGGCGAAGATCGTCCGCCTGGTCTTCGGGTGCCCGTACACCTCGTCGGGCCAGCCGGCGTCACTGCGCTGCGAGTTGTGGGTGTGGTAGGCGAGGGTCCAGCCCCGGAGTGCGGCGATCTTGCGGACGTGGCGACGGAACTGCTCCTCGGTCACGCGGCGCTCCGGCGCGGGCGCGGGGCGGTGGCTTCGAGGAGAGCGGCGTAGTGCGCGGCGGCGTCCGAGTCTGGCTTGGGCTGCTGCCGCACGGGGACGGGCGGTACCCGGGGGCGGCGCTGCTGCTCCTTGAGGAGTTCGGGCAGGGGGCGCCGGGTCTGCTCCTGGAGGAGTTCATCGAGGGTGCGGCCGTACCGCTCCAGGATGAGGGCCTCGTACAGGGCGTTTTCGTTTCGAGTGCTTGTGGCAGGCATTGGGGCGTCTCTCCATGGGGTGGCCGGGACCCGCGGGGGTGTGCGGGTCCCGGCCGGAGGGGTGGCTCGTATCGGACGAGCCGTTCCGGGCGGGCGGGGCGCGGGGGGTCGCTGCCCGTCCGGAGGTCGGGTGGGTGGTCGGGCCGTGCCAGGGCTTGACCTCGATCAAGAACCTAACACGAAGATGTGCACTGACCTATTTCTGGTCAGTCGGCGAGGGCCAGTTCGTCGGGGTCGTAGGGGAGGGGCTTGGCCGCGCCGGGCCACAGAACCATGACCTGCCGTTGGCCGGTGAAAGGGTCGGTCGCGTGACCGGTCACCTGCCCGAAGAGGCGGAGCATGCCCTTCGGGACAGGCTTGGCGAGAGTGACTTCGGCATGCTCTTCGAAGAAGTCCATCACGATTCCTTACTGTTCACGGGGCTGTGGCGGCGACGGTGTCCAGCCCGCGGCCCCACTCGGCGGTGATGGGCTCGTCGAAGACGAACCCGGAGCCCGGGCCTTCAAGTTCTGTGGCCCGCCAGTCCGCACTGCCACCGGCGGTGGGGCGCTCGAAGTGCTGAGTGGCACCGTCGGGCAGGGTGATGGCCAGCCGGACGATCCCGGGCGGCGCGCTGGCGCGGGTGACCCGTTGTCCGGTGCGCAGGGCTTCCGCCGTGAGGGTGTCTCCGAAAGTCATCGCAATCTCCAGTTGAGTATCGGCCTATTTTTGGTCAGCAGAGAACGGCAAAGCCCTCACAGGTCCAGCAGGTCTCGCCGGTCTTCGGGCTCGTCCCGTCGGTGCAGCCGGGGCATGGCGTGCGGCGCCCAGCCCCGTAACAGGCGTCGCATTCGCGCGTCAGCTCGTACGGCCCATGGGAGAAGGTGACCGTGCCGACTCCCTCGCACTCGTCGCACTCAGGCGCAGCAACACCGAGGACGTTGATGGCGTCGACCATCGTTGGACTGGCTGGCATCGGCGCTCAGAACAGCCCGTCCTGCCCGCCAGAGTCGCCAGGTTGGGGCGGCCGGGCACGCCGCTGCGGTGCGGGCACCTGATCGCCGAAGAGCGCCTCGGTACCGAACGCGTCCGGCGCGGCCGGGATACGCCGCCGGCCCGTGGGGACGGGCAGCTCGATGGGAGCGTCGTGGTCGAACTCGGCGCGCTGCATGGCCGCCCAGTCCCTGCCTGCTGAGGCGGAGCTCACTGGGTGGCCTCCTCGCTTGCGGCCGACGTCAGGCGGCGCTGGGTTTCAAGAACGGAGTCCGCCCAGTCGTGAACGAGCGCGGTGGCCGCCCGGGCTGCCGCCTCACCGGGGGACAGATCCTCTTCGAGGGCCCGCAGGTAGCGAGCGGCAGTGACCTCCACCGAGGGAGAAGTGGTGAAGGCCCGCATGAGGCTGTCGATGTTGATGCCGTGCATGTGATGCAGGGCGTTCGCGGCGGTGCCGAGGATCATCCCGACGTCCTTGCCGAGTTGTATGGCCTGGGCACGGGTGAGGGGTGCGCTGTAGCGCATGGTGGTGCTGTCTCCCTGGGATGTGGAAGGTCGGTGCTGCGGGTGCGCGGATGATGGGGCCGCGCACCCGGCTGGAGTTGTGGTCAGGCGGCGGCAGGCTCGCGTGCCGTGTCCTGCTGACTGTCGTGTACGGCGTCGGGGTTGACCGTCACCAACTGCCTGGCTTCGGCGTGCGCCTTGGCCTGCTTGACCTGGAATCGGGCCCTGGTCAAGGACTCTGCGACCCGGTCGAGCTGCTCCAGGCGCGCTCCTACCTGGCCGTCGAGCATCTCGGCGAGCTTGATCGGTTCGGTGCGTGCGATCTCGTCGAGGAGTCCGCGGACCTGCTCGATCTTGTCGAGCGTGCTGCGAGTCTTCTTTTGCGCCGAGGCGCGCTCGCGGCGCTCCTCGTCCGTCATCTCCTCGACGATCATGAGGACGGCCTGGTCCTGCTGCTGCCTCATCGCGAAGGCGAAGTGTACGATCTCGTTGTCCGAAGCGAACTCTCCACGTGCGAACTTGGCCAGCAGCGCGCCCTGGTTGGCGTGCGACAGGGCAGCGATCTGAACGGCTGCCTGGGTGCCGATCTCGCCGGCCTCGACGTGCTTGGCGACCTCCTCACGCAGGTCCAGCAGGGCCAGGCGCAGCTTGATGTAGGTGACCGTCTTGCCGAAGTCGTCCGCGACGGACTCGACGGTGGCGCCTTCCTCTTCGTCGAGGATGCGCTGGAACCCGCGTGCCTCCTCGAACGGGGTCATGTCCGCGCGGTTGACGTTCTCGGACATGGATCGCTTGAACCGCTGGATCTCGCTCTTCTCGGAGATGATGTTGGCGCGGATCTTGGTCTTGCCGAGGATCTGGTGGGCGCGCCAGCGGCGTTCACCGGAGACGATCTCGTAGCCCCCGAGTTCGTTGTCGGGGCGGACCTCGATGGCCTGCATGAGGCCGTACTTGTCGATCGACTTGGCCAGTTCGTTGAGCGCGTCCTGGTCGAAGTACTCGCGCGGCTGGCGCGGGTTGCGGTGAACCTGGGACATCTTGAGGACGCGCTGCACTTTCGGGCTCCAAGAGGTGGTGTGAGGTGCTCTTTCCCCCTCACTTCTGTAATTATTCTACTATCAATCGGGGTGGGGTCCACTCCCGGCAGCCCCCGCCCACGTGACCTCGACCACGAACGAAACAGGCTCACTGCCTGCCGAAACGCACGGCAGCGGCCCGACGAGCTGACGACGTGGAGTTGCGTCCCTGGGAATGCGTGGACGACAAGCCGTCGCCCCTCCCCACAGCCGGTTCAGGGGCGGCGTCTGCTGCGGTCGAAGTCGCCGAGCTCCAACGCTTCCGGGGACAGGCCCTCTCTCCGCTCGCCGCTCAGCACGATGGGATCACCGCCCCGCGGCGCGAGCCGGCGTCCGCCGAGGGGACAAGGTCCGCACGTTCCCGAGTCGATGGGCCTGCTCTCGAATTTCAACCTGGTAATGCGAATGTCGCGATGAACCAATCAGCACCAGGATGGTGGCCATGAGCGAGAAGCCGATCTGGGACGAGTGGACACAGCGGATCTACCTGACCTGGCTGGTACGCGACATGCGATACGCGCAGGTCGCGCTCCTGGAGATCCGAGTGCGGGCTGGCCAGACACCCCCAGATCCGCTGATTTGGATTCCGCTTGAGACCTTCCTGATGTTCACGGCCAAGGTCTCCAAGATGCTCAAGCCCATCGGCGTGGACAAGGGTAGGCCGAAGAATGCCGGGCCGGCACAGGACGTCTACGATCGCCGCAAGCTCCGTGGAGAGCAACTGCGCGCCATCTTGGAGGTGGACGACGCGTCGCCTGTCCTTGACCGGAAGGTCCGGGATGCCAGCGAACATTTTGACGAGCGCCTCGACGCGTGGACAGGTGAGTACCCCCGAGTCACAGCCGAAGAGATGGAAACCGGTGACCTGCCGACCTTCCCTGCACCACCGATGCGGAGAGTCGACCACGGTTCTTGGATCGTCGAGGTAGCGGGCGAGACTCTCAATCTGGAGGTCATCGAGGTCGAACTGCGACGGATGCTCGCTCGGGCGATGGCACTGGAGCCGCTGAGCACAGTGGAGGATCCGGTCCTGGCAACGCTGCTGGCCGGACTTCCGCCGTTCCCGGCGGAGCTTCAGCTGCACGCGCCGACCCGTCGTTCAGACGAGGATGTGCGTTCTGGGATCGATCGACAGGCAGCGGCAGGAGGTCAGAAAGATTTCGACGAGACGATCGCACGAGCCATTGACTTTCTCACCACTGCCGAAGGCACGGATGATCCAGGGCCAGATGCACCCGAGGCCGGATGAGACACGGTCCCGACAGAGAGACCGACTTACGAGGCGAGTCATCCGCTCAAGAGCGAGACAGTTTCGCATGGACACGTCGCTAGCCCGCTATCGGGCGTAGCCCACCCTCGTGGGCTACGTCGCCGCCTTGGGCGCGGCGGCTTGATGGCCGGTCTCATCTTCCAGAGCCGTCCGGGGCCGAGGTGGGCGCCGAATCGCTTCGGCGCCCACCCGTTCACCTATCTCGTCCGCCCGTGAGGCCTCCGTCTATACGCGCTCGCCACACGCGCACAGCAGGAGGTGCGCCTGCCAGGTGGGCGGTGAAGCAGTCGCGTCGGATCGGGCAGCCCCCGCACACCCGCGCCTCATCCCTGCGGCACTCCGCCGAGTCCTGGTCTGCTCGGCGATGCTCCGTCATGCACCGAGCTGCTGACCAGGCGACCGGTGACGCCAAGGGAATGGTGGCAACTCCCAGGCCGCCCAGCATTCTGACCCGGTCGGCGTCGCGTCCCCGGCTTACGCCGGCGTGCGGCGGTTCCTTCGCCAGGGCGAGGATGCGGTCAGGGTCGATCACTCCCGCCCCCTCGGCCCGCGGCGCGGTCCGGCCGCTGTGTGCCGGACCTGAGGCGTTCGCGCGGTGCAGGTAGCCGGTGATGTTCCCCCGCAGCCTGGTCAGGGCTGCCGTTTTTACAGGTCACCGCTGTCAGTGCCCCATTCCCGCACCGCCGTCCACCGGCAGCACCGCGCCAGTGATGTATGACGCCTCCCGACTGGCGAGGAACCGTACGGCAGCCGCGATCTCCTCCGGCTGGGCTGCACGCCCCAGCGGGATCTCCTCGCACAACTCCGCCATGCGCGTCTCGGGCAGGGCTGCCGTCATGTCGGTCGCGGTGAGACCCGGTGCGATCACGTTGAAGGTGACACCGCGGGAGCCGAACTCGTGGGCGAGGGAGCGGGCGAAGCCGATCAGTCCCGCTTTGGCGGCGGCGTAGTTGGCCTGCCCCTTGTCGCCCCGCAGGGCCACGGCGGAGGAGATGAAGATCATGCGTCCGTGGCGGGCGCGCAGCATGCCGCGGCTGGCGCGTTTGGCCACCCGGTACGCCGAGGTGAGGTTCGTGTCGATGACGCTGCTGAAGTCGTCCTCCGCCATGCGTATCAGCAGGTTGTCCCTGGTGATGCCGGCGTTCGCCACGAGCACCTCGACAGGTCCGTGCTCGGCCTCGACCTGCTTGAACGCGGCATCGACCTGCTCGGAGTCGGTGACGTCGCATCGCACGCCCAGCAGGCCGGCCGGGGGCTCGCCGGAGCGGTACGTGACGGCGACCCTGTCCCCGTCCTGGGCCATGGCCTTGGCGATCGCCAGGCCGATACCCCGGTTGCCACCGGTGATGAAGACGCTGCGGCTCATTTCTGGGAAACCCCTCACTCGACGCTCGTGTGCACACCGCCCTGGCGGCAGGCCCGGGTCGGGTCCGGCGTGAGGACGGGGCCGGGCGAGGTGGCTGTTTGCTTCCTCGCAGGCGGAGGCCACCTTGCCTGTTTTCCGACCGCTTAGGTCGAACCTGTGAGTGCTGAAAGCGGCGGAACCAGGACCATCAGTGCGGGTTTCAGCGGCTGAGGCAACCCCAGATGCCCGAAATTACTCGTCTATGTCCGGCCGTGTACGACAGGGGGCTTGAAGTCGGACAAGGGTGCTACGTGCGTTAGAGTCTCCTGTGTTTTAACGTTTCTTTGCCATTGGGAGCGGTACCTCACATGGGCGACTTGCCACCGATCACGCGCATGCTCCGTGCTTGGCGTAAGGCACGCGACCGCAAGGCCGTGCCCGGCCTCACTGCCCGATACGGAGCCCGGCGCAGGAAAGGTCTCACCCAGGCTGAGGTGGCCTTTCTTGCCGGCGTGAGCGAAGGCTGGTACAGCAGGCTCGAACGCGGAGTCCCCGACGGCTACAGCGACGAGTTCCTTGACAGCCTCGTCCGCATCCTCGGCCTCGACGAGGCCCAGCGCACCCATCTCTTCCTCGAGGTCACCGGACGCGAACCGGCCCTCCGCTGCCGTCCCGACGCCAGCACCATCGACCCCGTCGTGTCCCAGATCGTCCACTGCCTTCCGTGGCCCGCCTACACCTACGACGCCCGCTGGGACATACGCGTCTTCAACGAAGCAGCCGCCCGCGACTTCCCCTGGATGATCCACGGCGTCAACGTGATGATCTGGGCCCTTACCTACCCAGAAGCCCGATTCCAGCTCATCGACTGGGAGGAAACCTGGGCCAAGCCCATGGCCTCACAACTCCGCATCGCCTGGCGCGCCCACCCTCACGACCCTCGGCTCGCCGAAGTCGTCCAGCACATCAAGGACGCCGATCCGGTGGCCGGCCGCATCCTCGAACACGACGTCACCGCCGTCACCCACCCCGACGGCGACCGGCGCCGCCTCTACCTCCCGCACCAGGACGAGGAAGTCGCGGTGGAATTCGTTGCCTTCGGCCGACTGGGCAACACCATCCGCCTCATGGTCGTGATGCCCGCCGACATCGCTCAGCACGCCAAGGACGCCATGCCCTCCACCATTGCGAGCGTGCTCGACGGCACCCTCGAAAACCCGGCTTCCGCGTAGGCGGCCGCGGCCTGCGTGAACAGCCGCTCCGGATGCGCCCACCTGCCAGCGTGGCCCGCCATCAACCGGCGGGCCGCGTCGGCCAGCGGCACACCACGTCGCGCGTACTGCGTGGCTTCTTCAGCAACGTGCGCAAGGCGGTCGCGGATCTCTGCCACCCCTCTGCGGTCCAGCAGCGGCCCGTGACCCGGCACGAACAACTCCGCGCCCGTGTCCAACAGCATCTGGCACGCCCCGATACAACCGCTCAGCGAGCCCGACCACACGACCATATGGGCTCCGGAAAACAGGGCGTCCCCGGCGAACACCACACCCTCTTCCGGTACATGCACGGCGACGTCGCCCGCACTGTGCCCCGCCCCGAGATCGATCAACTCCACGAGCACGGTGCCGACCTTGACGTCCTCACGGCCCCGGAAGGTGCGCGTAGGGCCCGTCACCTTGATGCCGGTGAAGTCGAAGTGCGCGAAGTGCCGGGCAACGTATGCGCCAGCCGCATCCGGCCCGCCCGACCGGGCCAGCAGCGTCAACTGCTCGGGCCCCATCTCGTGACACAAGCCGGCGGCGCCTGACGCCGACGTGATGATCTCCGTCCCAGCCAGAAGCTGGTTCCCCCACGTGTGATCGCCGTTCTGGTGCGTGCACACCAGGAGGCCGATCTCCTCCCGTGGGCAGACCGCCTCCACCGCCGCGAGCAGCTCCTCCGTGGCGTGCAAGGTGAACTGGGTGTCGACGAGCAGCGCCTGCCCCCCGGACACGATGAGGCCGCTGTTGCTGTACCCCCAGTCCGTGCGGTCGTGCAGCCACGCCCAACTCGACGCGGACAGAGGGCGAAGGCCAGGAGTCGGCACGAGCGGTAGGTCCTTGTGTCGTTGGGTCACGGATCACATCAAGCAGCGGCGGGCTCGCGCCAATCGATCGCGACGCGCGCACGGGGATCGTTGCCGCCCTCACCCCGCGGTGAGACGCGCACGTGGACGATCTCCAGCAAGACCAAGCCGCGCTTTGCGTCAAGCGAGGCGGTGCGCCACCAGGCCACCAGGTCATGCACATCCCCGACCGGAAGATCCGTCATCAACTCCAGGTGCTTCAGACGCACCCGAGCGTCGCGGAGGTCCTTCTCCGTGGCCTTCTTCGCCTCGACGAACGCTGTCTCCACCATCAGGCCACGCTTGTACAGATCCTTCAGGCCGGCGAACCGCTCGTCGCCGCCCGCGATGTGCTCCCTCAGGCGGCCGACCTCCGCCTCGATGTCCCGCAGCAGTGCCTCCAGCCGCTCACGAGCACCGGGCTTGAGAAGCTCGGCGAGAACGTACTCGGCCACAGTGTCCTCAAGACGGTCCGCGTTGATCCTCGTCTTGCCGCAGCCATCGCACTTGTACGACGGCGGAGCATCCGCATGGGCGCGGCTGCCGATCATCGCCGTCGAACACTCGCCGCACACCGCGCAGCCACCAGTCAGCATGTACTCGTACGCGTCACGAGGCTTGGCCCGCTGCTCATCCCGCTCGGCATGCGTCTCCTGCACACGCCGGAAGATCTCTGGCTCCAGCACCCGCTGGCCCCAGCCCTCGATCGGCTCGCCGGCCTTGTCCAGGCCGGCAATCTTCGGGTTTACGGACCACCGATGGAAGACCTCACGCCGCCACTCGTTACCGCGCGGCGTAGTGATGCCCTGCTTGTTCAGGAAGGTGGCTGCATCGGCGTCACTGCGTGTCTCCAGGAAGAGATCAACGGCCTCGCGCAGCTTCGGGGCTTCCCCGGGATGCGTCACCCCATCCCGCACATAGCCCGACAACCGTCCCACGCCGCTGACTCCATCCATTGGCCCGGCGACCGCTCACTTAGCGATCGCGTAGGTCTTCCATAGGCCAATGTATATCGACGGGATCACTGCCTATGTGCAGGAGAGCAGGTGACCAGCCGGTAACTACGGGATCTTTGCAGGTGACGCCCTTCACGGAGTCGCTAGATGTGGCATAGGCCATGTCGACCACCACTCGGCGGATCAAGCCCCTAGTGGCCAAAGAGCCTGCATCGCTGCTTGGGGAGCGGTGTCGACCCCCTCTTGGGGCCTTGATCGCGCCGTATAGGTGGGTGCACATCTCAATAAGCCAAGCCCAGCGCCTCCCACAGGCTTGCCGTCGACACCTTCCTCGTCGACCCCAGCGAGATCGTCCGCGCAGGGAACTCCTCCCGCTTGATCAACTCATACGCCTTGTCCGGTCCGATACCGAGCGCCTTCGCCGCCGTCGCCACACTCACCGCAGCCGGCAGCGCCAGCACTTCCTCCACCGACATCCCGCCACGCGAGCCAGAAGTCTCACGCTCCGTAGTCGCAATCACAGATGAGGACAAAGGTGGTCACATCCCTCTTCCCCGCGCCACCTGGCAGGAAGCATACGGTGACCAAGGAAGCGTCTCCTTGACTACAGCAAGATCAGGACACGTAAGGAACAACCCAGCACATTCTTGGGGGAACCACGTGTTCAAAGGCAGCACCTACAAGCGATGCGCCTGCAAGGAGCCCGTACTCGACGCATCCGGACAGCCCGAACTCGACAGCAAGGGCCAGCCCAAGCTTCGCCAGCTCGGGTCCAACTGCCCCCTCCTCAAGAAGCGCGACCACGGCTCCTGGTACTACTACGTCAAGCTCCCCGACGGCCCCCGCGGCGAACGCCGACGCCCCCGCAAGGGCGGCTTCCTCACGCAGAAGAAGGCCGAGGAAGCAGCACAGAAGATCTGGGACGAGGCCCAAGGTGGCGTCGACGTCGAATCCAAGGAGACCGTCAGCGAGTACCTACACCGCTGGCTCAAGAAGCGCGTGGACCTCAAGCGCAGCACCCGCGACGACTACGAGGCCATCCTCACCGGCGTCTTCATCCCCGCTCTCGGCCACCTGCGCATGCGCGAACTCCGCGACCGCCAGATCCAGGAAGTCTTTCAAGAGATATGGGACTCCAACGAGGTCAAGCGCGCCAACCGCATCGCCGCCCAGCAGGCCAAGACGATCTGCGAGACCGCCTACAAGACCTGGAAAACCGCCCCCAAGCCCAAGCCGCCCGAGCTCCGCCAGGCCTGGCACCAGGCACGCCAAGCCCTCAAGGAAGCACGCACAAAACCCCGCCAGGACACCGGCCCCGGCAGGCAACTGAAGATCCTCAACACCCTCTCCAAAGCCCTGGACGACGCCGTCGCCGAAAAGCTCATCACCGAGAACTGGGCCAAACTCGTCACCATCCCCAAGTACGACAAGCCCGACCCGCTCGTCTGGACCGACGAGCGCGTAGCCCGCTGGCGCGAAACCGACGAAAAACCCGGCCCCGTCATGGTGTGGACCCCACAGCAGACCGGCGAGTTCCTCGACGCCGCCGTCGCACACCCCCTGTACATCATGTGGCACCTCATGGTCTTCCGCGCACCCCGCCGCGGCGAAGCAACAGGCCTGCCCTGGACCGAAGTCGACATGACCAAGGGCACCGCCAACATCGTCGAAACCCTCGTCACCAACTCCGCCTACGAAGTCTGGGAAGACACCCCCAAGAGCCGCGCCAGCAGACGCTCCGTCACCTTCGACCACGCCACCTTCGCCCTCCTCACCGCCTGGCGCGACGTGCAGAAAGCCCAACGCGAAGAATGGGAAGCCAAACACCGCGCCGAACCCGACAAGTACGGCCCCTACGTGAACAGCGGCTGCGTATTCACCCAAGCCGACGGAACCCCCTGGCACCCCGACAACGTCTCCCAAGCCTTCGAACGCTTCATCAAACGCCTCGGCCTGCCACCCATCCGCCTCCACGACCTACGCCACTGCGCAGCATCCCTCAGCCTCGCCGCCGGCCTCTCCATGAAGGCCATCCAAGCCCTCCTCGGCCACGCCTCCTACTCGCTCACCGCCGACACCTACACCTCACTCATGCCGCAGTTCGAGCAAGAAGCCGCCAACGCACCCGTCAGCCTCGTTCCCCGGCAGAACTCACCCGAGAAGCCCACCGACCCCGACCGAGACAACAAGACGGAACCGACACCCTCGAACACACCCCAGGCAACGCCCCAACTCACCCTCGTTCACGGCGGAACCGCCAACGAGGCGGCAGCCTGAACCAGGAAGGCCCCGAAAGCGGGCACCTTCGGGGCCTTGCTCTTGAGCGGCGCGCTCTGCCGCGCTGGCCGATCAGACCATCCGGACAGCCACGGCCCGGATCGCTGCACCACTCGGCAGACGCCGTTGGCGAATCAGCAGCGGGGCTCCGTCCCAACGACCTCAGGGTCGGGACGGAGCCTCTCTGCATGCTCCTTCACTGTTACGCCCGCCGAACGACGTTCTCCGCCTGCGGTCCCTTCGGTCCCTGCGTCACCGCGTACTCGACCCTGTCACCCTCGTACAGCTCCTTGAACCCGGTGGACTGGATGGCCGAGAAGTGGACGAACACATCCGGTCCGCCGTCATCCTGCTGGATGAACCCGAATCCCTTATCAGCGTTGAACCACTTCACTACGCCTGCTGCCATCGGTACGAGTCTCTCCCTCGCCGCTGCACGAGCGACACGCAAGGCCAAGGCAGCCCGCTGCTGCCCGCTTCACCCTTGAATACCCCTCGTGGAGTCGATCTCCAAGCATCGGCAGGCGGCAAGTCGCCATCAGCGTCCTCGGCATCAAGATCGACCAACCTCAAGAGGTATGCCGGCAGTCCCTCACAACGCCGTTGAGCTGCCTACGGGCCGAGCAACCGGCTGTCCCAGCCTCTCGGAGCCGCGGACTACCGATCGGTCTCCTCCCACAGCTCCCCGCGGGGACCCTGTTCCGTGTGGTGCGAACGTGGGCCACCGCATCTGAAGCGCCAACGCCTGCCACCCCGACGCACTTACTCCAGATGCGATACCGAAGCGATCTCCACCACGGACAGGTGATCCAGCGTGGTAATCGCGCAGGAGGGAACGCCCTGTTCCATGAGTTCGATCGGCACCGCTTGGTCACCGATCAAGGTGCGCAACAGGTCCACCGTGGCGCCGCCGTGTGTCACGACGGCAATCGGGCCCGGTTCTTGGGCCAGGTCGGCCAGACAGGCTCGCATCCGCTCGGCGGTAGCGCGGGAGGAGCCACCAGAAGAAGGGACAAAATCGCGGTCCCTCACCGAAGCTGCCCAGTCCGCCTGGAACTCTTCGATGCGCTGGGACTCGTCCCAGTTCATCCGCTCGCGCAGGCGGGCGTCCTCTTCAACCTGCAGTCCGGTCCGTGAGGCAATCATCTGCGCGGTCTCGCGAGCGCGCCGCAAGGGGCTGCTGAACAGCGCCCGCACACCAACCTGCCGTACCCACTCGGCCGTCTTGGCGGCCTGTCGTTGCCCCAGCTCAGTCAGGCCCGGATCACCAGGCTCACGCTTCTTCTCCGCGTGCTGCACCAGGTAGATGACCGTCATGCTCGTAGCGTGGCGGATCCATGGGGCGCCATCCACCGAAATACCGGCCGTCGAAGATCACCTTGACCGACGACTCCAGCCGAAGGACAGCACTCTCTGACGGCGCGTCCCCACCCTGTCCCCACCGCAACGAAACAGCCCCCTGGAAGACCGTTTCCAGGGGGCTGTTGAATGCGTTGACGCAGGTCAGAGAGCTGCGACGGAGATGGATCAAAGGTGAGTCTCACGCTTTAGGAGAGCGGTGCTCTATCCCCTGAGCTACGAAGGCGGGGCCTTGCGGGGAGCGTGGCTGGATACTCGGGGTGAGTATGCGGCTGCGCTCGGCAAGGGAGGGACCGTCGGTGGGACGGTCCCTGACAGGGTAGCGGATGGGGAGGGGTGGTGGGTGGTCAGGAGGAGAAGGTGAACAGGTCGCCCGTGTCCTCCAGGGCGTGGATCACGGCGGCCGCGCTGCGGAGCAGGCTTTCGTCCTCGTGGACGAAGTACGCCGCGCCCCAGGAGAAGGAGGAGAGCGCGTCGGTCGGTGCGGGCGTGCCGAAGGCCGGCAGGGACGTCACGCTGTGGAAACCCGGCAGCCGGCGCAGGCGGTTGAGGCCCGGGACCGCGCTCAGGCGGCCGTAGGCGCCCTGCGGCGGGCGGAGGTCGATTCGGATCAGGGCGCGCGGGCGGGTGAAGTCCCGCCTCAGGCGTTGCTCGAAGCGGTCCGGGTGCAGCAGGCTCTCGGCCAGCAGGTGGGCCCGGGTGAAGCCGAAGGCGGCGAAGTAGGGGTCGTCCGAGCCGCGCGGGCCGTCGAGGCCGGACCGTATCCGCACCACCTCGGGTCCGTCGGGGCCGAGCCGCAGTTCCGTCACGGCGGCGCCCTCGCGGATGCCGAGCGCGTCCAGGCAGTCCGGTACGACGGTGAGGAACCGCCGCTCCGGCTCGCTCAGCCCGGCCAGGCTCTCGCTGTGCCGGCGCCGTATCACGCCGTCCGCGACCGTCTCGTGGTGTCGCTGGACCTCCGCCACCAGGTGGCGTCCTGCCGAGCTGACGGTGTGCACCTGGTAGGTGTCGTCCCCCGGAGATGTGTGCAGGAGCGCCGCCGTCGGGGCGAGCGCTCGCAGCGCCGTGAGCGCGTGTCCGGTCTGTTCGGCGTCCTGCACCTCGACGGCTACGCCCGCGTCCGCGGCGGAGTCCGGCCGGAGTACGGCGGGCCACGTGTCCCAGGCCGCGGGCAGGGTCGGTCCGGGCTCCGACGACGTGTCCGTGGTCAGCGACGTCCCCTGCACCGTCGGTATGCCGGCCGCCCGTAGCGTCCGTCCCATCTGGGCCAGGTCGCGGCGTGCCACGGCCTGCCGCGGATCCTGTTGCGGCAGGCCGAGTTCCGCTGCCAGGCGCTCCGCGTACTCCGTGCCGAAGCGGCTGGCGGCTACCACCGACGCCGGCTTCCGCTGCACCGCCGCGGCCGCCGCGCCGCCCGTCGCCCGCCCGGGACCGTCGGTGTACAGGGGCATCCAGTCGGCGCCCAGCTCCTTGAAGGCGCGGGCCAGATCGGCGCCGCTGAAGACGGGATCGACCAGTACGAACATGAGCAGCACACCTCGTTTGCGGTCGGCAGCGAAGAAGCTCGGGCGCGGTCAGGGAGGTCGTCAGCCCGTGCCGCTCCAGCAGAACAGATGGCTGGGCCGGGCCGGAAACGGCCGGGCGGCCTGCTTGTCCGGCACTTGAACGTCCCTTCACCCGGCCGTCCCTTCACTCGACCGCCCGTTCACTCGACCGCCCCTTCACGTGAGTGTCCCTTCACGTGAATGTCAGCCGAACGTCCCTCGGGGGGCGGTCCATCGCCGAGCCTCCCGCTGGGGCAGCCAGCCCCTGTCTTCCCAACTCCGCCTCGGCATCCCTGCCTTCACACCTCCGCCGGTACGGTCGCCGGCGCCACCCCGGACTGCTCGGTCGTCGTCCGGGTGCCGTTCCGGGTGTCCGCCCCGCGCAGGCCCAGAGCCACCGCGGCGACGCCCAGGAGGCCGAAGGCCACGGGGACGGCGAAGGCCGTGCGGGGGCCCGCCGTGGCGACCGCCTGGCCGGCCAGGGCCGCGCCGAGGGCGATGCCGAAGCCCAGGCCGGTGCTGGACCAGGTCATCCCCTCGGTCACCTGCTCGCGCGGCACCGTCGCCTCGATCAGGCCCAGTGCGGTCGCCAGGGTCGGCGCGCAGGCGCCGCCCGCGACGAACAGCACCACGCCCAGGACCAGCAGGCCGTTCGTCATCAGGAGCGGCAGCATGGTCAGCGTCATGAGCGCCGCCCCCACCACTACCCGCTGCCGTAGCGTGCCCGGCGGACGCAGGCCGCCGTACACCAGGCCCGCCACCGCGCTGCCCACGGCGTAGACCGCCAGCACGGGGCTGGCCAGTTCCTTGTGGCCGAGGTTCGCCGCGAAGGCCATGGTGACCACCTCGACGGAGGCGAAGATCGCGCCGATCGCCAGGAAGGTGAGGACGAGGGCCGGCATACCGGGGAAGCGCAGTGCGCTGCCGCGCCGCTCGGTGGGGGCCCGCGGGGTGCGCGGCGGTTCCGTCGCCGTCTGCCGGGCCAGCAGCCAGCAGCCGAGCAGCAGCAGCGCGGCGGCCGTGAACAGCGCGCTCTGCGGGGCGACGGTGGTGGCCAGGCCGATCGCGAGCACGGGCCCGATGGTGAAGACGACCTCGTCCACCACCGACTCCAGCGAGTAGGCCGGATGCAGGTCGTCCGTACCGCCGAGCAGCGCGGCCCAGCGGGCGCGGACCATCGACCCCGCGTTGGGGATGACGCCCGCGCCGGCCGCCGCCACGAACAGCGTCCAACTCGGCGCGCCCAGCGCGGAGCAGAGGGCGAGCAGGGCCAGCGCGGCACTGCCCGCCACGGCGGCGGGCAGCAGCACCCGCCGCTGCCCGTGCCGGTCCACGGCGCGGGCCAGACGCGGACCGACGACGGCGTAACTGATGGCCTGGGTGGCCGTCACCGCCCCGGCCAGGGCGTAGGCGCTGGGCCGCTGGGCCAGCATGGCGACGATCGCGAAGCGGGTCATGGCCACGCCCAGACGGGCCGTCAGGCCCGCCGAGCTGAAGGCCAGGGCCCCGGGATGCGAGAAGATCCGGCGGTACGCGGTCAGCATGCCGATCACCCCACCCCGGCCGGCGTGGGGGCGGGCGCGGGCGCGTCCACCACGTCGGCCTCGATTCCGGCGGCACCGTCGTACGCGCTGCCCAGGTCCTCCAGTACGCAGTCGTACTCCCTCTGCGTCCGCAGGATCGCCCGTTCGACCGCCTCCGCGCTCGGGCCGCGGTAGCGGAAGCGGCCCAGGATGAAGCGGTAGCCGCCCTTGCCGTCGAACTCGTGGCCGGGGGCGGGCAGTTCCTCGGCGTACAGGCCCGGTACCGCGCCGGCCATCGAGGGCCGGGAGACGAGTCGCTTGCCGCGCGGTTCGGGGACGAGGAGGAAGCCGCCGTGCTCGGTGTCGGGGCGGCCGGCCGGGGGGAGGGTCGTGGGGGGCTCGCCCAGTTCCAGGCGGATCCAGTCGCCGATCAGGTCCACGCCGTAGACGTCCTGGAAGACCCAGGGGATCTCGCCGCCGCCGAACCGCGCCCCGACCTCCAGGAAGACCGGGCCGGTCGCGGTCTGGATCAGCTCGAAGTGGAAGGCACCCCGGTCCAGTCCGAGGGCGCGCAGGCAGGCCTCGGTGAAGGCGAGCAGTGCGTCGGCCTCGGGGCCGGTCCGGACGACGGAGCCGAGCGGGCGGCCCTGGGAGAAGCCGTAGCAGGTGTCCATGTAACGCGAGGCACGGCCGAAGATCATGCGGTTGTCCGCCATCAGGCCGTCCAGGTGCCAGACCGGGCCCTGGACGAACTCCTCGATCTCGTAGTCGCCCAGATCGGTCTCGTGCAGCACGGCGGCCAGGTCCTCCTCCGGCCGGACCACGAAGGTGCCGACGCTGGCCGCACCCGTGCGGGGCTTGACCACCACCGGGCCGCCCAGTTCCGCGCGGAACGCCTCCGCCTCCGCGACGGAGCCGATCTCCCGGAACCTGGGCACGCGCAGGCCGGCCTCGGCGACCCTGGCCTTCATCCGGGTCTTGTCCCGGAAGAGCAGGACGTCCTCGGTGCCCGGTCCGGGTATGCCGAGCCGCTCGCGGATCGTGGCGCCGGTCAGCAGGTCGAACTCGGAGAGCGCCAGCAGCTTGTCGAAGGGGCCGCAGGCCTGGTGGGCGGCCTCGGCGGCGGCGATCACCGGTCCGGGGTCGGCCAGGTCGGGCACCACCTGGATGTGCTCGGCCGAGGCGGGGATGCGCGGCACATGCCTGGGCACGGTCACATAGCTGACCTGGTGCCGCTCGTGGTCGATGCGCGAGGCGTAGTCGCTCTGGTGGTCGTCGTCCCAGCGGTTGACGATCAGGATCTTCATGGTGGTCCTTCTCCTTGCGGGGGACAGGCGGCTCAGACCGCGCAGGCGGTGATGGTGACGGGCGCGCCGGCGGCGGCGTAGTCGGGGAGGGCGAGGTAGGCGGGGACGGCGGCCGCCGCGGGGACCGCGTGGCGCACGGCCTCGCGGACGTAACGGTCGACCTGCGCGATGCGCCGCTCCAGCTCCGCCCGGCTCGGCGCGGCCAGTGCGATGTGCCCGACCCGGCTGTGCAGATCGACGGCCGGCCGCAGAACCGCGCCCGCCGCCGCCGTGACCTCGGCCTCGATGCAGCCCTCGACCTTCAGCAGCCGGGAGAGCAGCCCGTCCGGGTCCTCGAAGACGGCCTCCTCCTCGACGCTGAAGAAGCGCACTCCGGCCGCTCCCTGCGGCACTTCGCGGGCCGGCCGGGCCGGCTGGGGCAGGCCGGCGAAGGACCGTACCGCCAGCTCCCACATGTCCGCGCCCCACACCGCCTGGACCAGCCAGGGGATCCGGTCCCCGCCCAGCCGGGCGCCGACCTCCATGACGTACGGCCCGGCCGGGGTCAGCCGTGCTTCCAGGTGGAAGCAGCCGACCGTGATACCCAGGGCGCGGACCGCCCGCCGCGCGGTGTCCGCCAGTCGCGCCCGGTCGGCGGGGGAGACCGGCGCGTCCACCGCGTGCCCGACCTCCACGAACGTCGGTTCCGGCCCCAACTGCTTCTCGGTGACGGCCAGGATGTGGACGCGCAGTCCGTCGCCGGTGTCCTGGACATAGCCCTCGACGCTGTACTCGGGGCCCTGGACATAGCTCTCGGCCAGCAGGCTCGGGCCGAGCAGCTTGCCGTAGTCCTCGATCGGGTTGGCCCGCACCTCGGCGAAGTAGTCGGCGAGTTCTGCGGCGCCGTCCACGCGGCGCACGTACTGGCTGCCGGAGCCGTCGACCGGCTTCAGCACCGCCGGTGTGCCCACGTCGGCCAGTACGGCGACCGGGTCGGCATCGGTGCCGACCAGGCGGTTGCGGGCCACCAGGACGCCGGCCGCGGCCAGCACCTCCTTCATCCGTTTCTTGTCGCGCAGCGCCCCGACCACCTCCGGGGCCAGGCCGGGCAGGCCGAGGTCCCGGGCCAGATGGGCGCAGGTGTCCACGGCGTACTCGTAGCCCGGCACCACGGCGACCAGGTCGGTGCGGGCGGCCAGCTCCCGGCTCGCCCGGAGCACGGTCGGCAGGTCGCGGATCTCGACGCGGGTGTAGTCGGCCCAGCCGGAGTGCACGGCCGCGCGCACCTGTGCGGGCAGCTCGGCCACGGGCTTGCGGTCGAACACGTGCGGCCGGAGGCCGAGGCGGCGGGCGGCGTCGACCAGGCCGATCCCGGAGGAGTTCGGCTCGACGATCAGGGCTGTCTGGTGGGTGCTGCGGGCGGACATGGCGCTCCTCGGGCAGTCAGGGCCGGCAGGGCAGTCACGACGAAAGGGAAGGCAAGACATCTCGAGTAGCTCTGATGTCTTGGCGATGTCATCTTAAGCATCTAAGATGACAGATGTGAAGGGCCGTCGTACACCGAGGTGATGAGGAACCATGACCACGACACTGATCATTGGCGGGGCCGCCGGAGCGGCGACCGGGTACGTGCACGACATCTGCGCGCGAGCCCTGGCCCAACTCCGCGCCCGGGGCGGCCGGATCGTGCTGACGGACCTCCCGGAGAACCTGGCCGCCGCCCCCGAGCTGACCCAACTGGCCGACGACATCGTCGAGTTGGACTTCACCGACGCCGAGGCCTGTGTGGCCTGGGCGACCGCCCACGCCGAACGGCACCGCGTCGACGCGGTGCTGGCCTTCCGTGAGTACGCGGTCGTCGCCGCCGCGGAGGTCGCGGCCGCGCTCGGCCTCCCGGGCAACCCGCCCGAGGCGGTACGGACGGTGCGCCTGAAGGATGTCTGCCGCGAACGCCTGCGCGAACTGGGCTTCCGTCAGCCGCAGTTGCGGCTGTGCCGGAGCGCTGAGGAGGCGGCGGACTTCCACCGCGAGGTGGGCGGCACCGTGATCATCAAGCCGCGCAGCGGTTCGAGCAGCGAGGGCGTGCAGCAGGTCGAGGACCCGCGGCGGATGGCGGCGGCGTTCGCGGCTTCCTGCGACGCGGAGGGCGTCGCGCTGGTGGAGACCTTCGTCGGCGGCCCCGAGTTCAGCGTCGAGGGGCTGATCACCGGCGGGCGGCCGCGGGTGCTCGCGGTGACCGCGAAGCAGGTGCTGCCGGTGTCCTTCGTGGAGTGCGGCCATACGATGCCGGCGCCCATCGGCCCCGAGGCGACGGAGGCGATCACCGCGGAGGTCGTCGGCGCGCTGGCCGCGCTGGGTCTGCGGTACGGCCCGTTCCACGTCGAGTGCTGGCTGACCGGAGAGGGCGTGGTCCTCGGCGAGCTGCATGTGCGCCAGGGCGGCGACTGGATCCACGCGATGACGGAGTGGGTCAATCCCGGTCTGGAGCTCTACGGCTCCTGGTACGACGACCTGCTCGGCCGCCCCGTCACCCTGCCCGAGGCGCCCACGCGCGGTGCGGCGGCACGCTTCGTCACGCTCCCCTCCGGCACGGTCTCATCCGTCACCGGCTGGTCCGGCATCGCCTCCCACCCCGACGTCCGCACCGCCGACCTCGCCGTCGCCCCCGGCGCCACGCTCCACCCCACCACCTCCAACCTCGAACGCCACGGCGTCTTCGTCGTCGGCACGCCCGACCCGTCGGACGCGGGCCCGCTGGCCGACAAGCTCCTGGCGGGGCTGGAGGTACGGGTGGTGCCGACGGGCGGATGAGCAGCCGGCCGTCCCGTACCCGGCCGGTCCCGTACCTGGTCCCGTACCGGGTCGGTCCCGTACCTGGTCCCGTACCAGGTTGGTCCCGCACCTGGTGCGACGCCGTACCCCTACCCCTCGGTCCCGCACCTGGTACGACGCCGTACGGCAATGCGCTCAATCCCGTACCGAGTACGACGCCGTACGGCAATGCGCACGGGACCCCGCGGGAACGGTCCGGCGGGAGCGAGGGGAGAGTCGGCGGTCGGGGAGAGGGCGGGGCGGGGCGGCGGACTGGGGGCAGGACGCGGCGGGCGCGGACGCGGTCGGGCCGAGACAGGCGAGCCTGACCAGGGACGGGATGCGAAAGCCCGCCCCGGTGCCGCCGTCCAGCATCAGATGGGCGTCCAGGAACCGTTCGATCAGCGCCTCCGTCCGCTCGGGCGCGAGGT
>NZ_CM002285.1:5659798-5666463 GCF_000497445.1 Streptomyces roseochromogenus subsp. oscitans DS 12.976
GAGGTCCAGCCCGCGGTCGCCGAGCGCGGCCAGCGCCCGCAGCGCCCGCTCGTCGGCCCCGCCGAGCCGTCGTACCGCGGCTCCGATCCGCTGCCGTACGTCCACGTCGCCCGCCTTCAGCTCGCCCAGCCGCTGCTGCTCCGCCCGCATCCGCGCGGCCAGTTCGCCCACCCCGAGCGCCGGGCGCGCGGCCAGCCGCTGGCCCGCGGTCCACACCGCCAGCGGCAACCCCTCGCACCATGTGACCAGTTCGGTCGCCGCACCCCGCTCCCGTTCCACCCGCTCGCGCCCCGCGACCGAGCCGAGCAAGGCCAGTGCGTCCTTCGCGGTGAGCCGGCCGAGCCGGACGCCGCCGCCGGGCAGCCCGCCGAGCCGCCGCCGGCTGGTCACGATCGTGGCGCACTTCTGCCCGCTGGGCAGCAGTTGGAGCACCTGCTGGACGGAGGCGGCGTCGTCGAGGAAGACCAGCACCCGTCGGTCGGCCGTCCAGCTGCGGAACATCCGCGCGGCCTCCTCCAGCGAGTCCGGCGGCTCGCCGGGCGCGATCGTGCGCAGCATGCTGCGCAGCGCCGCCAGCGGCTCAAGCGGCCGGCCCTCGGCGTCGTGCAGGGTGAGGAAGAGCTGCCCGTCGGGGAAACGCTCGCGCACCCGGTGCGCCACGTGCACCGCGAGCGCCGTCTTGCCGGTGCCGGGGGCGCCGACCAGCGGGACGAGCGCGGCGGAGCGGGCCAGTTGGCGTTCCAGCGCCTCCGTCTCGGCTGCCCGTCCGACGATCTCGGCGATGCCGGCGGGAATCTCCGCCGGCCGGATCGGCCGGGAGCCCGGCCGGGGCGCGGCGGGCCGCTCCGGCGCGCTCAGACCGGGGGCGTCGGCGAGTACGGCGCTGTGCAGCCGCTGCAACCGCTCGGAGGGTTCGAGCCCGGTGTGCTCTACGACGGCCCGGCGCAGCCGCGCGTAGCAGCTGAGCGCCTCCTCCCGCAGCCCGGAGCGGTACGCGGCGAGCAGCAGCTGCGCCGAGAACTCCTCCCGCAGCGGGTGCCGGCGCGTCAACGTCTGCAGTTCGCCCACGAGTTCGCGGTGCAGACCGAGGCGCAGGTCCGCCTCGATCCGCTGCTGCAGGGTGGCCAGCCGGGTTTCCCCCAGCCGGGCCACTTCGGCGGCGAGGACGGGGCCGTGCGGTACGTCGTCGAGTGCGTCGCCGCGCCACAGGCCGAGTGCCTCGCGCAGCAGCTGGGCGGCCCTCGCGTGGTCGCCGTCCGCGAGTGCGGAGCGGCCGAGCGCGACGCGCTGCTGGAAGGTGTGCAGATCGAGCTCGCCGGGCTGGAGCAGGAGCCGGTAGCCGTTCGGACGGGTCTCCAGCCACTGCCGTCCCTCGCCCGAGGAACCCGATGACCCCGAGGAACCCGATGACCCCGATGAGCCCCATGAGCCCGAGGAACCCCATGAGCCCGAGGGGCCCGATGAGCCCGTGGGGCCGGAGGCCAGGGCCTTGCGCAGTTGGTAGAGGTAGGTCTGGATGGTCTTCCGGGCCAGCCGCGGCGGCTCCTCGTCCCAGAGTTCCTCGATGAGCGTGGCGTGCGAGACGACCCGGCCGGCGTTGAGCAGCAGGGTGGCGAGCACACGGCGCGGCATGGCCGCCGCGGGGGTCAGGTCCTCGATTCCGTCACGCACCTCGACGGGTCCCAGCACGGAGAACTCCACGGGCCGTCCCTCCAGTCTCCGTAAGATACCTTCGAGAAGGTTTTATAACTGCTCACCGTTCCGCGGTCAACAACAGTCCACAACCGGAGGTGCCGATCCCCTTCAGGCTGCGGCTTGTTGGGCGATCTTGGGATGTGAGACACCGCTTGAACGGTGAATATTCTGTCCCGTAGGTTTTTTTCGCGAGCCAAGTTGCCCACTGAGGTGCCACTAGGAGGCTGACTCTGTCATGCGCCACTCAAGCAACACGCTGGTCGACCCTGCCGCCGCTGCTTCCTCGGGGCTCTTCGAGCAGCCCGTTCCGCGCAGCCTGGTGCACCGGGCCTCGGTCTCCGAGGTCTTCCTCACGAGCATCCATCCCGACGGCCCCGACCGCTTCCTGATCAGCGCGCAGTGGCCCCGGCAGCACAGCTTCTACCGCAGCCGGCACGGCTTCCACGACCCATTGATATTCGCCGAAACGATTCGGCAGGCCGGCCTGATCATCGGCCACGCCGGCTACCAGGTCCCGCTCGCCAACCCCTTCATCCTCAACGGGATGGAGTTCGACATCACGCCGGAGGGCCTCGCCCGCGGCGGCGCCCCCGCGCACCTGATGCTGGAGGCCCGCTGTGAGAACATCCAGCGCCGCGGCGAGCGGCTGCTGGGCCTGGACTACCGGATCGACCTCTACCGCGACATGGTCCGGGTCGGCACCGCGCGCTGCGGCTTCACGTGTGTCTCGCCGGCGGTCTACCGGCGGCTGCGCGGGTCGGCCGCGGGAGCGGGCACCGGTGCGGGCACCGGTGCGGGTGCCGGTGCGGGTGTCGACGTGGGCGTTGACGTGGGTGCCGGTGCGGGCGCAGGTGCGGCACCGCTGCGCGACGAACTCCCGCCGCCCGTCGCACCGGAGCTGGTCGGCCAGGAGAGCGCGGGCGACGTCGTACTCTCCGCCATGGACCGGCCGGGCAGCTGGCTGCTGCGCTGCGACCCCGACCACCCCGTGCTCTTCGACCACCCCGTCGACCACGTGCCGGGCATGGTTGTCCTGGAGGCGATGCGGCAGGCCGCGTTCGCCCGGTCCGGGAGCCGGCCGCTGCTCGTCGGTTGCGCGATGGAGTTCCTCCGGTACGCCGAACTCGGCCTGCCCACCGAGATCCACGCGGCCCCCGAACCGGCCCGCGCCGACGGCACGGTGCCCGTCCGGGTCGCAGCCGCGCAGAACGGCGACATCGTTGCCCAGGGCGTCCTGCGGGTACGGCCGGACAGCGGGGCCTGACGGCGATGCGCCCCATCCTCACCGCCTTGCTGCGCCGGTCCGGCCTGGCGGTACGCGCCTGGCTCAGGGGGAGTCGGCCGGTGATGCTCCGGGTGCCGTTCGCCTATCCGGTGCGGTCGTCGGCGGAGGACGATGTGTGAGTCGCTGGTGGGGTGGGGGCGTGCGGCGCGAGGCGAGCGGACAGGGCTCTCCGGGATGGAAGAGCCCTGACTCCTTCGGCATGGAAGGGCCCTGACCCCCCGACGGCGCCGGGCACCGGCAGCCGCTTCCGAGTGGACCCGGCGCCCTGTCCGCGATCTGTCCGCGATCTATCCGCGATCTGAACTTGGCGTGGCTGTGCCGTCTGAGGCCGTTTCGGATTTCGTGTATGCGGGTTCCGTATAGAGGATGTCGCGGGCCTGTTCCGCGGCGCGGGCGATGCTCTCGGCGACGAAGTCGACGAAGCGGGCGATGTTCTCCAGACGGGTGGCGGCCGGGGTGCCGGGGCCGAGGAGCCCGACACCCTGCCGTGCGGTCTCGGCGAGCTGGGCGTTGGACCGGGCGGCGGCCATCATTCCCTGGTAGAAGACGTCGGTGTCGACGACGTAGCGCTCGCGGCGGCGTTCGTCGCGTTCCCGGCGGATGAGGCCCTGGCCTGCGAGGAACGTGACCGCTTTGGAGACGGACGCCGGGCTGACCTGGAGGCGCTGGACGAGTTCGGACGCGGTGAGGCTGCCCGCGTCGGTGGTGTAGAGGCAGGTCAGGACCCGGGACATCATCTTGGGCAGGCCCTGCTGCATGAGGAGGGTGGTGAACGCCTCCTCGTACTCGCGCACGGCCTCGGCGTCACGCCCGTGGGTCCGGGGGAGCGCCTTCGGGTCCCGGGGCGCGGTCTGCCTGCGGCGATGGGCGCGGCGTTCGGTGGCGCGGTGGGCCAGGTCGGCACGGTAGGCGGTGGGGCCGCCGTTGCGCATCACCTCACGCGTGATCGTCGAGGTGGGGCGGCCGAGGCGTCTGGCGATCTCCGCGTAGGCGAGCCCGTCGGCCAGTCCCAGCGCGATCTGCTGACGTTCCTGCTGGGTGAGCCTGCCTCCCGGCATCGCGATCTCCCTTCACGCTTCCCTGATGCCTCCAACATAGCGTTCACTCCCCATCCAATGCAACGAGCGAGATAATTGGTGTTGCATTAGATTCAAAAACGTTGCAACGATTTCCCATATCTGACCTGCGATTATGGCTATCGCTCGCAACGACTTGATTGCCAGATATATGAATGCAACGTAGCGTTTCTTTCATCAGAAACAACGGACCGAAGGAGCGCACGATGCAGAAGAACCAGAGCGCGATGCGGAAGTTCGACACCCCCGCCCCGATCGCCGCCGTCCTCGACATCCCCGCG
This sequence comes from Streptomyces roseochromogenus subsp. oscitans DS 12.976, assembly GCF_000497445.1. Lineage (NCBI taxonomy): Bacteria > Bacillati > Actinomycetota > Actinomycetes > Kitasatosporales > Streptomycetaceae > Streptomyces > Streptomyces roseochromogenus. The sequence continues at coordinate 5,664,136 of NZ_CM002285.1, forward strand.
GGACGCGTCCAGTTGATCGCCGCCGACCGGGGCGACACCACGGTCGAGGTCCTGCCCGCGGACGCTTCGAAGGGCCGCGACGTGAAGGCGGCGGAGCAGATCGAGGTCGTATACGGCGACGGCGTCCTCCGGGTCGAGGCCCCGGCGGCGAAGAACCGGCTCCTCGGTCACTCCGGGTTCATCGAGGTGACCATCCAGCTGCCCGCCGGTTCCCGCGTCGAGGCGAAGGCGGCCAGCGCCGAGTTCCGGGGCGTCGGACGGCTCGGCGACGTCACCTTCGAGGGCGCGCAGGGTTCGGTCAAGCTCGACGAGACCGAAGGTGCCCGCCTCACCCTCCAGGCCGGTGACGTCTCGGTCGGCCGCCTGGGCGGTCCCGCGGAGATCAGCACCCAGAAGGGCGACATCCACATCGCCGAGGCCGTGCGCGGCACGGTCACACTGCGGACCCAGGCCGGTGACGTGTCGGTCGGTGCCGCCGCCGGAGTCTCGGCCTCCCTGGACGCCGGCACCTCCTCCGGCCGGATCCACAACGCGCTCAAGAACGCCGACGGTGCCCCCGGTCTGAACATCCACGTGACCACCGCCTGCGGCGACATCGCCGCCCGTAGCCTCTGAAAAGCCCAGGAAGGAAGCCAGGAAGGAAGAGGGTGTGGTCCGGCGGCGGTGCTCCTTGGAGATCCGGAGGGCACAGCCGCCACGGTGGCCGTACCGCGGCTCCCCCCTCTGGAGAGGCTCGTCTCCAGGGATGCCCGTCAGGCTCGAAGCGAGGTCATGACGAGGTCGCGGAATTCCGGCCAGCGGTCCAGGAGATCGGCGCGGCCGGTGAGGGTGTCCGAGACATGCTGGACGCCGAAGAAGCCGGAGACCAGGGCGCGGGCGGCAGCCTCGGGGTCGACGCCGGCCCGCAGCTCGCCGGCCTCCTTCGCGCTGGTCAGCAGGTGGGCGAGAAGCTGGGTCCAGCCGACGTACGGCTGGGGCAACTGGGCGTCGATCAGGGAGCGTTCGAGCTGCAGCCGGGCGCCGGCCTGGACGACGATGTCGGTGGCGAAGGCCTTCGCGGCCCCGTCGAGCACCCGTACCACGGTGTCGAGCGGCGGGTGCCCCTCGGCGAGGATGCCCTCCAGCAGCTCGGGCCAGCGCGAGTAGTGCGCCTCGACCACGGCGATGGCGAGGATCTCCTTGTTCGGGAAGTGGAAGTAGACGGCTCCCTTGGTCATGCCGACGCGCTTGGCCACGTCCTGGATGGACGTGCTTTTGAAGCCCTTCTCGGCGAACTCCTCCGCCGCGGCGCGCAGTACCTGGGCGCGGGTCTGCACGGCCCGTTCCTGACGCAGGTCGGGCAGGCGGTCCTCGGTGGGGGAGCCTGTCCAGCCCGGGATCGTGATCTTCGAGGTCACGGTGATCGCGCTCCTTCGGTACACGGCCGTGAGTTCGGATGGAGGGGTGCGCCGGTACCACTTTTAATATACCTTCCTGTAGGTATATTTGCCACGGGCGCAGGTGATGGAGCCATGCGCTCTCTGTGTGAGCCGTGTGTGCTCGCCTCCGGGCGGGCCGGGGGAGGGGAACGCATGGGCATCGGCACCTTGATGGACGGCGCACAGCTCGCCGAGGGCGGGTTGCGGACGGCGCGGGTGGCACAGCTGGCCCGGTTGGCCCGGGCCTCGGCGGCCCGCGTGGACGCGGAGCGGCGGCTGTCCCCGGAACTCGCCGCCGAGATCACCGCCGCCGGATTTCCGGCCCACTTCGTGCCGCGCCGCTGGGGCGGGGCGGCCGCCGGCTTCCGGCAACTCGTGGACGCCGTCGCGGCACTGGGCGAGGAGTGCGTCGCCACCGCCTGGTGCGCCGCCCTCTACGCCGCGCACGGACGGCTCGCCGCCTACCTGCCCGAACGCGGTCAGCGCGAGCTGTGGGACACCTCCCCGGATGTGCGGATCGCCGCCGCCGTCGTACCGCCCGCCGGACGGGCCGTCCCCGAGGGGGAGGGCTGGCGGATCTCGGGCGAGTGGCACTACGCCAGCGGTGTCGACCACGCCGACTGGGTGCTGGTCGCCGTACGGGTCGAAGGGGCGGACGGCGGCGGGTCCGAGGTCCGCTGCTTCGCGGTTCCGCGGCGGGAGTTGGTGATCAAGGACAGCTGGCACAGCCTCGGGCTGCGCGGCACGGGCAGCAACACCGTCGTCGCGGGCGGCGCGGGCGTACTGGTGCCGCGCCACCGGAGTTTCACCCTCGCCGATCTCGACACCGTGCGCGCGGGGTGGCCCGCTGCCACGCCGTGCCCTTCCGGCTCGTCGCCCCGCTCCAGTTCGCCGCGCCGATCCTGGGGGC
>NZ_CM002285.1:5666488-5668524 GCF_000497445.1 Streptomyces roseochromogenus subsp. oscitans DS 12.976
GCCGCGCGGGGCCGTCGCACCGGAGGTGCTCGCCCGCGCCGACGGCGAGATCGAGGCGGCCCGGCTGCTCCTGGGCGCCGCCGCGGACCGGGCGGACGCGGCCGGCCTGGGGCCGGACGCGGTGGCCCGCAACCAGCGCGATGCCGCCCTGGCCGCGGAGTTGTGCACGACCGCGGTGGACCGCCTGTTCCGCGCCGGCGGCACCCGGGTCCACTTCGACGGCGACCCCCTCCAACGCGCCTGGCGCGACCTCACCACCGGTGCCTCACACGCCACTCTCGCCTTCGGCACGGCTGCGGCGGCCTTCATGGCGGAGCGGACGGCGGCCTTCGAGGCGGGGGAAGCGGCCGCCTCGGGGTGGGGTGCGGATGGTGGTACGGCCATCCCGGCCGGCACCTCCTTCCCCACCGGAGACTCCCGATGACCAACGCCCACCCCCACCGCGCTCCCCATCAGCACAGTGACCCCGGCTCCACCGCCCGCCCCACCTGCTGCCCCCTCCTCCGCCCCCACCCGCAGTCCCACCCCGCCCGCATAGCCTTCTTCGACGTGGACCACACCCTCACCACCGTGACGACCCCCGCCCTCTTCTGGGAGTACTGGTCCACCGCCGCGCGCACCGCGCCGTTGGCCGCCGGGCGGGCGTTGCCGGCGGCGGCCGGGGTGGCGCGGGAGGAGCGCAACCGGGACTACTACCGGCTCTTCGCCGGTGTGCCCGCCATGGAGTTGGGGCGGGCCGGGGCCCGTTGGTACGGCGGTTTCCGGGTGACCGCGCAGCCCTTCCTTCCCGCGCCGCTCGCCGCGCTGCGCGCGCACCGGGCGGCCGGTGATCTGGTCGTGCTCGTGTCCGGCGCGCCGCGGGCCTGCCTGCTGCCGCTCGCCCGCGACCTGGGAGCCGGGCTGGTGCTCGGCTGTGAGCAGCTGACGGACAGGTGGGGCCGGCTGACCGGCGAGATCACGCGGCCGATGATCGGCGCCGCCAAGGCGGACGCGGCGGCGGAGGTGATGGCACGGCACGGTGCCGATCCGGCGGACTGCCATGCGTACGGGGACCACAGCTCGGATCTGCCGCTGCTCCGGCTGTGCGGGCACCCCACGGTGGTGGGGGACGATCCCGTGCTGGCCGGGCACACGGAACGGGATGGCTGGGAGCGGCTCCCCGGCGTCGAGAGTCTCGTTCGAATCCGCAAATAACATACCGTTGAGAAGGTATGTTGTTCCTGCCGGGTGACACACAGACGGGGAGGGTTAGGGAGGTCAGGGTGAAACAGGAACGGGCCATCAGAACGCGCGAGCGGATCCTCGACGCGGCGGCCCAGGAATTCGCCGCGCAGGGCTACGGCCGCACCACCATGCAGACCGTGGCCGAACGCATCCGGCTGACGAAGGGCGCCCTCTACGGCCACTTCACCAGCAAGGAGCAACTCGCGGCCGAACTCGTGCGCCAGGCAGGGCAGTCCTGGCGCCAGGTGACAGACGCGTCGCGCAGGCCGGGGATCCCGGCCGCGTCCGCGCTGCGCCGGCTGCTCGCCGGGCTGGCCCGCCGGCACCACGAGGAACCGCGGTTCCAGGCGGTTTTCCGGATCCTCGCCGAGCAGCCCGACGGCCCCTTCGCACAGCCCGGCTTCGCACAGGAACTCCTCGGCGGACTCACCGAGGAGTTCCGGCACGCCCAGCAGGCCGGTGTCGTCCCCAGGTGGACCTCGGCCGAGGGGCTCGCCCGGCTCTCGGTCGGGGCGATGCTGCTCGCCAGCCACGCGGGGGTCGGCGGCCCGGACGCCGCCGGCGCCGTACGGGACGACGTCGAACTGCTCTGGGACATGGTCGAGGCACTGTGCCGCGATCGCGAGCCGCCTGCGGCCTGACGCCCCCTCACCGAGGGCCGGTGCGCGAGCTCCGAACGGAGGCCCGCACCGGCAACACCCCTTGGGATACGCGTTCCCAGACGGCTGCCCGAACAGCGGCAGCCCCGGCCGGCACACGGCGAATCCTGCCGACCGGGGCCGAACGGCGCCGTACGGGACGACGTCGAACTG
>NZ_CM002285.1:5668651-5759761 GCF_000497445.1 Streptomyces roseochromogenus subsp. oscitans DS 12.976
GTTCCCAGACGGCTGCCCGAACAGCGGCAGCCCCGGCCGGCACACGGCGAATCCTGCCGACCGGGGCCGAACGGCGCCGTACGGGACGACGTCGAACTGCTCTGGGACATGGTCGAGGCACTGTGCCGCGACCGCGAGCCGCCCGCGGCCTGACGCCCCCTCACCGAGGGCCGGTGCGCGAGCTCCGAACGGAGGCCCGCACCGGCAACACCCCTTGGGATACGCGTTCCCAGACGGCTGCCCGAACAGCGACAGCCCCGGCCGGCACACGGCGAATCCTGCCGACCGGGGCCGAAGGCGTACCGGCTCAGTGCTCGCGCGGCCGGTAGGGCAACTGCGTGAGCCTGCCCCGCCAGGGTCCCGGGCCGGGACACGACGGAGGTGCGGAGGTTCCGGAGGGGCGACAGGCTCCCACACGGCAGGCAGTAGCCCCACCCCGTTTCGGGGTCCGTCACCCACCCGGCGCGACAGCGCGGGCACTCCTGCATGAGCCGCACTCTCAGAACCCATCTGTGAACCTCTGTTGATCTCATACGTGGGACGCAACCCACGAGACTGGACGGCTGTTCCGTGTGGGGCCGGTGGCCCCTACCAGCGTTGGGCACCGCCCCCGACCTCGCTCGGCTGAGCAGCTGCCGACAGCAGTGCAAGGAAAAAGACGTCCACGGAGGCGTGGTCGATGAACGTGATGTTTCATTGACCGCGCTCACGGAACGGCTTCCTCGCCGAGGCCGACGTCAGGTTGGCGATGGGCGTCACTCGATCGGGTTGTGGTCCCGCGGGAGGGCGGAGCCGGTGCTCCAGCCCTGCAACGATCGACTGTCTGAATGGCCCCTGGCTTCCCCGACCGCCAACCGACTTCCCATTCCTGCATTTTCTCCATGCCGTGAAAAAGAGGTTTCCCATGGCGCATGAGGACTGGCTGCCCCGGATCACATCGATCTTCCGCATGTACGACTTGGACGGCGACGGTCAACTGGGCCGCGAGGACCTGATCGCCTACGCCGGCCGAGTCGCCGAGAATCTCACCGAGCCGGGCGACACCAAGCGGCGAGCGGCGCTCTACGACGCCTACGCTGAGCTGTGGACCCAACTGTCCGCCGTCTCCGACACCGACCGCGGCGGACGGATCAGCGAGCAGGAGTTCGTCGCTGCCACCGCGCGCGGGGCGTTCGACGGCGACCCCCACTTCCGTGACTCGACGCTGCGTGCCCTCGACGCGCTCGCCGACGCCCTGGACCGGGATGGTGACGGCACCATCGATCCGGCCGAGTACGAGCGGATCTTCGGTGCCACTGGGCTCGACACGACCACCTCCGCGCTCGGGTTCGCGGCTGTCGACACCGACGGCGACGGCCGCATCACCCGTGCCGAGCTGCGAGCAGCCGCCGTCCACCTGTACCCACTGGCCGACCCCGCCTGGCTGACCACCGACGCGGCTCCCACCTCGGGCCCCCGCGGTATCGCGCTGGTCGCACACGACACCCGTAAGGCCGACTTGCTGGGCTGGACCGAGCGCCGCGCCAAGGAGCTGGAGCAGCACCGCCTCTTCGGCACCGGCACCACGGGAACCCTCATCACCCGTCGCCTCGGCTTGCCCGTAACCGCCCTGCGCAGCGGCCCCCTCGGCGGCGACCAGCAGATCGGCGCCCTGGTCACCCGCGGCGAGATCGACCTCCTCGTCTTCTTCTTCGACCCACTCTCCTCCCACCCTCATGGGGACGACGTCCGCGCGCTCATCCGTCTTGCCGTCCTGGCCAACATCCCCGTCGCCCTCAACGCCGCCAGCGCCGACGCCATGATCCTCGCCCTCACGCCCCACATCCCCGCACAGGTCGGCGCGGCCGCCCTCACGTAGGTTAAGGTCCCACCACACGCAGACCGAACAGGCGTTCGCGTTCCTCGCGCGCTCGCCCGGCTTCATCGCGGTGAGTAGCGATCAAGACTCGCGGGCCGATCAACCCACCTGCCCGGGCCCGTTCTTCTTCTCTTACATCCCGTCCAAGGAGCCACAACCCGCACTGGTTCGCCCTGCGGGTTTAAGGATGGGTTCTCAGGTCATGCCGTGATGTCGTACGCCCCGGCCTTCACGGCGTCGGTGAACAGCGCCCAGGACTCCGCCGTCATCGTAACGATGATGTCCGGGTCGCCGCTGTCGCGAAAGGCGACGATGCCGGGAACACCGGCGGCCACCGGCGGCAGTTGTTGACCCCGGAGCGGGGGCGGCACGCGGACATGCCGACGAACTCGAATGCGGACCGGTCAGCCATGGGGGCGTAGGTCGTGTACTCCCACTGCCGCGCGTCGGTGGCCGCCTCTGCCCGCTGGCGACGGACCCTGCCGACGAGCCCTGCCACGAGTCGCTGGGTCTGTGTGCCGTGCCTGGCCGGGCTCTCCGGAGGACCCTGGCTGCTCCGGCGTCGCGAAACGCCGCATCCGTTCGCTGCGGGACTTTCCTGACCAGCGGCTTTCCGTCCTCCCGGCCCCGCTTCACCGCCGCTTGGTCGCGCGCTGGCCGTCGCTTGGCAGCCCCCCTGCAGTCTGTTCCTGCGGCAGGGGGAACGCAGCGACAAGGTTCTCCGGCCGGAACCGAACGCCCAGAAAGTTTCCCCGAGTTGTGGAGGAAAGCATGACCACGGACGTCTCGTACAAGGATCTCCAGTACGGCTGGGAGGCCGCGTACCAGCAGCAGTCCGAAGGGCCGCTCTGGCAGGACGACCCGATCCCCGTGATCCCGCAGGCCATCAAGGCGCTCACCGCGCGTGAGGCGCGTACGGTCGTCGACCTCGGCTGCGGTGACGGCCGTAACCTCGCGGCGCTGGTGGACGCCGGCTTCACCGCGCTCGGTGTGGACATCGCGCCGACCGGTCTGCAGCACGCCCGCCGGATCATCCGGCAGCGCTCCTTCCTGCTCCGCGCGGACGCCACCGAACTCCCGCTCATCGACGCCTCGGTGGACGCGGTCACCTGCTTCGACGTCTTCGGCCAGATCCAGGACCCGAGCGCCCTGATCGCCGAGGCGCGCCGGCTCCTGGCCGAGGGCGGCATCTTCGTCACCAACGCCTTCACCCCGCAGGACGACACCTACGGCGAGGGCGAGGAGATCGCGCCGAACACCTTCGCCTACAAGGACACCCTCTTCCGCTACTACAGCGAGGAGGAGATCCGGGCCCTGTTCGACGGGTGGGAGATCATCGCGCTGGAGCGCGTGTCCTGGGACGACCCGCCGCACGGCGACTTCCGTCCCTACGCGCACACCCACGACAACTGGATCGTCTACGCGACCCCGGTGGACTGAGCCGGATGAGCCGGATGACCACGGTCGAAGGCCCGGCCGGGTCGGCGTTGCAGGAGCGTCTGCGTCACTTCCGGGCGCTCCTCGGCCCCACCCCGGTCACGCCCGTCACCCTGAACATCGGCGGTCGCCCGCGAACCGTCCACCTCAAGCTGGAAGGGCACAACCTCGCCGGCTCGGTGAAGGCGCGCACGGCCTACGGTCTGGTGCGCGGTCTGCTGGAGTCGGGACGGCTGCGGCCCGGCGACCGGCTCCTGGAGTCCACCTCCGGGAACCTCGGCATCGCGCTCGCGATGCTGGCGCGCTATCTGCAGATCGGTTTCACCGCCGTGGTGGACCCGCTGGTGGCGCCGGAGAGTCTGCGGCGGCTGTCGGAACTGGGCGCCGAGGTGGTCACGGTCACCGAGCGGGACGCCTCCGGCGGATACCTCCTCTCCCGGCTGGACCGGGTGGCGGAACTCCTGAAGGAGAACCCCCGCTACGTCTGGACCAACCAGTACGGCAGCCCCGACAACCCCGCCGTACACCGGGAGTTGACCGGCCCGGAGCTGCTCGGGCAGCTGCCGGAGTCCCCGGACGCGGTCTTCGCCGCGATCTCCACCGGGGGGACGTTCGCCGGCGTCAGCCGGTACTTCCGGGAGCACAGCCCGACCACCGAGATGGTCGCGGTGGACATCGAGGGCTCGGTCGCCTTCCGCGGCCGGCCCGGTCGGCGGCACCTCTCCGGCATCGGAGCGAGCCGGCCCTCGGCGTTCCTCGACGACTCCCTCGTCGACCACCTCCAGGTCGCCGACATCCGGAGCGCGGCGCACTACTGCCGGCTGGTGCTGCGCGAGGCCGGACTGCACATCGGCGCCTCGGCGGGCGCGGTCCTCGCGGGCTGTGCGCGGTACCTGGAGACCCATCCCGAGGCCGAACTCGTGGTCTGCCTCTGCGCGGACGGCGGGGAGAAGTACGCCGGCACCGTCTACAACGACCACTGGCTGCGCTCGATCGGGGTGGCACCGCCCGGCGGCGACGCGGCCGGCTCCGCTCTCTCCGGGAGCGCTATCCTCTCTGGAGTCGGATGAAATAAATGCAGCTGAAATGAATACAGCGAACTGTGCGGAATTCCGAAGGAATTTCAGGGAATTCTAGAGGTTGGGGCATGCCAATGCAGAGTGTCTCGGAGATCCGGGACGAACTCCAGGAGTTCGTGCGGGGCGGTGGCCGTCCGGCCGCTGTCGAGCCGGCGTTCGCGGCCGTCGGGCAGCTGGCCGACAGCGAACTGCAGCGCACGGACGAGCACGACGTGGCCATGCTGCTGTGCCTGGCCGGCGTCTGCGCCGGCCTGGCGGGCGGCGGACCGTCGGCGCTCGAACTCCGCGCGGTGGCCGACCGGTACGCCGACACCTCCATCCTCTACACCGGCCGGGTCCTGCCCCGGGTCAAGGAGACCGTCGAGCTGATCTACCGGGGCGTCGCGGAGAAATCGGCGGAGATCCTGCTGGAGGCGGCCGACGCCATCAGCCAGGGCTGGGCGGAATACGCCCGCTCCGATTTCCCCGCCGCCTTTTCGCAGCTGGCCTCGGCGCTGGGGATCGAGGGCGGCGGAGAAGAATTCCTGGAGACCTCGTACATCTCCTGGAAGCGAGGACTGGAGGACAGCGCCCGTGGCTCCGTCGAGGAGGCGCTCGCCGCTTTCGGGACCAGCCTGGAGAAATACCGGAAATACTCCTACTACGCGGACGCCGCCTGGCTCTACACCGACCTGGTGATCGCCCGGCTGCTCGCCGGGGAGGTCCAGGCGGCCGTCCGGGTGCTGGACGAGCAGCGCCGGTACGTGGACGACGTGATCGCGTCGGCCGGGCACCGGCCGGCCACGGAGGGTTCCTCCTACGCCTTCCACCTCGGCGACGTACGAAGCGGCGGGTACAGCTCGTTCGTGGACTCGGCGGCGGTGGGGCCGCAGGGGCTCGGCCCCGACGACCGCGCACTGCTGCGCCGCTACGTCCGGGTCAGCGAGAGCCTGCTGGCCTACGCCGGCTCGCGCTCCCGCCGGGACCTCGACGCGGCACTGGACCTGTTCTCCTTCGGCTGGCTGGGCTATCTCGACTCGCCTTACCCGGAGATCTTCCACCGGCTGGTCCGGCACCTGGAGGGCCCCGAACCGGTCGCACCCCTGCTGCTCACCGTGCACGTCCGCTGGCGCGGCCTGCTCCAGGCCAGCCAGCTGCGGATTCGGTCGGCCGATCTGATCCGCACCGCGATGGACCTGAGGGAGCGTCTGCAGGCCGCGGGCCTGGAGAAGGAGGCCGACATCGCCCTGCTGGACGCGGGCATGCTCCACTTCGCCCTCTACGGCAAGGCGGCCACCGCGTCCTGGCTCTCCCGGCAGCTCGCCGAGCTGCGCCGGCTGGTGCCGGGCCCCCTGCAAGCCGTCGTGGAGGCGCTCCAGGTGCCGCCGCAGGCCGGACTGCAGACCCCGCTGGCGCACTATCTCGGGGCCCGCGCGGCCTACCGGGTGCCGGACTTCATGCCGGCGTTCGGGGTGTTCCGCCGGGACCTGCGCAGCAGACGGGAACTGCCCGCCGAGGTGGACCTCGCCTGCTACGGGGAGAGCCTGTGGATCAACGGAATCCTGATCTACGAGACCGCTCCCGCCGCACTCGTCGGGATCCTCGGCGAACTCGGCCGCGAGCTGAAGGAGGCCCGCGCCGAAGAGCGTGAGGTCCCCTACCTCTCCGCGGCGGAGCTGGCCGAGCGGACCGGACGGACCAGCAGTGCCGTGGTCCAGGTGGTACGGCGTTTCCGGGCCGTCTGCCAGGAACAGCTGGACCGCAGTACCGAGTTGGGCCTCAAACCGGACGACGTGCTCCAGGGCCGGCCCGGCTACCGGCTCAGCCCGACCGTCGTGGGCGAGGTCGAGTTCCGGCTGGTGCCGGGTGGCAAGTCCATGGCCTGACCCATAATTTGACCGGCCATCAACTCCCAACCATCAACGCCAGCCATCAACTCCGAACCGTCAATTTCGAAACCGTCAATTTCGAACCGTTTCAAGGAGCCCGGGTGTCCCGCCTGATCATCGAGTCGTCCGACGTCGCCGCGGACTGGAAGTTCGCCGTGGTCCTCAAGGCCAAGTTGCCCGCCGGGGTGGCGATCAACGCCGCCACGCACACCGCTCTCGGACTGGCCGCCAAGGCCGCGGCCGAGCACCCCGAACTGGCCGCCAAGATGTCCTTCCTGAACTTCCTGGACGCCGACGGCGGTACCCACGCGCCGATCTCCGGGCTCTCCCTGGTCGTCCTGGAGGGCCGCGCGGCCGGACTGCGCCGGTTCCGCGCCGAGGCGAGCGCCGCCGGGCTGCTGGTCAACGACTTCGTCTCGGCGATGACTGGGGACACCTATGCCGAACAGCTGGAGCGGGTCGCCGCCCTGCCCGAGGCGGAGCTGGAGTACTACGCCGTGGCCGCGTTCGGCCGGCGCGACGAACTCGATCCGCTCACCAAGAAGTTCTCCCTGTGGAAGTAGCCGCGGGGAGTCATGAACATCCAGGAGATGAGGATTCATGACCACTGCAACGCCCCTCGCCGTCATACCGGGCGCCCTCGTCGAGGACGTCCTGCGTGACGCCCACGCGGAGGCGCTCCGGATCGTCGAGGAGGTCTACGTCCAGTCCGTCGGAAACCGCCTGGTCAACCCGGAGAGCCTGTTCCTGCGCCCGGACGCGGAAGCACGGGAACGGGTGATCGCCCTCCCCGCCTATGTGCCCGAGCCGACCCCGGCCATGGGCATCAAGTGGATCTCCAGCTTCCCGGGGAACCTCAGCCTCGGGCTGCCCCGGGCCTCCGCGGCCATCGTCCTGAACGACGTGGCCACCGGCTTCCCGGTGGCCCTCCTGGAGGGCGCCCGGATCAGCGGGCTGCGCACCGCGCTCTCCGCCCTGGTCGGCGCCAACGCGCTGACCGCGGGCGCCCGGCGGGCCGCCAAGGTCGCGATTCTGGGCAGCGGGTACATCGCCGCGAACACGGTCTCCGCGTTCCTCGCCGACGGCTGGACGTGGGACCAGGCCGTGGTGTTCGACCTCGCCACCGAGCGCGCCGAGGCCTTCGCCGGCCGGTTCGCCGGCCGGGCCGAACCGGGTGCGGCCGGGCTGGCTGTGGCACACAGCGCCGAGGAGGCACTGACCGATGCCGACCTGGTGCTGCTCACCACCACCGCGATCACCCCGCACATCGACAGCCTCGCCCCGCTCGCCCCGCACGCCACCGTCCTGCACATGTCCCTGCGGGACCTGACCGCCGACGCCCTGGCCGGGGCCGAGCACTTCGTCGACGACGTCTCCCACGCCCTGCGTGAGCGCACCTCGCTCGCCCTCGCCGTCGAGGCCGGAACGGTTCAGCGCGCCGCGATCCGCGCCGTGGGCGAGGTGCTCATCGGCGACTGCCGGCGCACCCCGGACCGCCGTGCCGTGTACGCCCCCTTCGGCCTGGGCTCCCTCGACATCGCCCTCGCCTCGCTCGTCCTCGACCGCGCCCGCGATCTGCCCGAGGCCCTGATCGTCGAGGATTTCTCCGGCACCGCCGCACAGTGACCCTTCCGGCACCGCCGGACATCACTGACCTCACCCTCACCTGACCCGCATCACCGGCAGCCCACGCGCGGGCCGCGCCGTCGATGCCCCCTGCCCTGCTGCCCCCTGCTGACCCCGTCTGGAGTACCGGCATGTCCGAAACCGCCCCGCACACCGCCGATTTCGCCGATTTCGCCGATTTCAAGGTCGCCGACCTGTCGCTGGCCGAGTTCGGCCGCAAGGAGATCACCCTCGCCGAGCACGAGATGCCGGGCCTGATGGCGATCCGGAAGGAGTACGCCGAGGCCCAGCCCCTCGCCGGCGCACGGATCACCGGCTCGCTGCACATGACCGTACAGACGGCCGTCCTGATCGAGACCCTGGTGGCGCTGGGCGCGCAGGTGCGCTGGGCCTCCTGCAACATCTTCTCCACCCAGGACCACGCCGCCGCGGCGATCGCCGCCGCCGGGATCCCGGTCTTCGCGTGGAAGGGCGAGACCCTCCAGGAGTACTGGTGGTGCACCGAGCAGGCGCTGACCTGGCCGGGCCAGGCGGGCCCGAACATGATCCTGGACGACGGCGGTGACGCCACCCTCCTCGTCCACAAGGGTGTCGAGTACCAGAAGACCGGCCAGCTCCCGCCCGCCGACAACGAGGAACTGGCTGTCGTACAGAGCCTGTTGAAGGCGAGCGCCCTCGACTGGACCGCGCTCGCGGGTGAGATCCGCGGGGTGACCGAGGAGACCACCACCGGCGTCCACCGGCTGTACGAGATGCACCGCGACGGCGCCCTCCTGTTCCCGGCGATCAACGTCAACGACGCCGTCACCAAGTCGAAGTTCGACAACAAGTACGGCTGCCGCCACTCCCTCGTCGACGGCATCAACCGCGCCACCGACGTCCTGATCGGCGGAAAGGTCGCGGTGGTGTGCGGCTACGGCGACGTCGGCAAGGGCTGCGCCGAGTCCCTGCGCGGGCAGGGCGCCCGCGTCATCGTCACCGAGATCGACCCGATCTGCGCGCTCCAGGCCGCGATGGACGGCTACCAGGTCGCCGCCCTGGAGAGCGTCGTCGGGATCGCCGACATCTTCGTCACCACGACCGGCAACCGCGACGTCATCATGGCCGGCCACATGGAGCGGATGAAGCACCAGGCGATCGTCGGCAACATCGGCCACTTCGACAACGAGATCGACATGGCCGGCCTCGCCGGGATCCCGGGCATCGTGAAGACCGAGGTCAAGCCGCAGGTCCACGAATGGCGCTTCCCGGACGGTCACACGGTCATCGTGCTGTCCGAGGGCCGCCTGCTGAACCTGGGCAACGCCACCGGTCACCCGTCGTTCGTGATGTCCAACTCCTTCGCGGACCAGACCCTGGCCCAGATCGAGCTGTTCACCAAGCCCGACGAGTACCCGACCGGTGTCCACGTGCTTCCGAAGCACCTCGACGAGAAGGTCGCCCGCCTCCACCTGGCCGCCCTCGGAGTCGAGCTCACCACCCTGACCCCGGTCCAGGCCGACTACCTCGGTGTGCCGGTGGAGGGCCCCTACAAGCCCGAGCAGTACCGCTACTGATCCGTCCTGACCAGCAGTCAACTCCCCGACCAGCAAAGGGAATCCACCATGTCTCGCCGCCTGTTCACCTCGGAGTCCGTGACCGAGGGCCACCCCGACAAGATCGCCGACCAGATCAGCGACACCATCCTCGACGCCCTGCTCGCCGCCGACCCGGCCTCCCGGGTCGCCGTGGAGACGCTGATCACCACCGGCCAGGTGCACATCGCCGGTGAGGTGACCACGAAGGCGTACGCGGACATCGCGACGCTGGTCCGCGACCGGATCCTGCGGATCGGCTACGACTCCTCCAAGAAGGGCTTCGACGGCGCCTCCTGCGGTGTGTCGGTGTCGATCGGCGCGCAGTCGCCCGACATCGCGCAGGGTGTGGACACGGCGTACGAGACCCGTGTGGACGGTGATGACGACGAGCTGGACAAACAGGGCGCCGGCGACCAGGGCCTGATGTTCGGCTACGCCTGCGACGACACCCCTGAGCTGATGCCGCTGCCGATCCACCTGGCCCACCGGCTCTCCCGCCGCCTGGCCGAGGTCCGCAAGAACGGGACCGTCCCCTATCTGCGCCCGGACGGCAAGACACAGGTCACCATCGAGTACGACGGCGACAAGGCCGTACGCCTGGACACGGTGGTCGTCTCCTCGCAGCACGCCGCCGACATCGACCTGGAGTCGCTGCTCACGCCCGACATCCGCGAGTTCGTGGTGGAGCCGGAGCTGAGGGCCCTCGCCGAGAGCGGGATCACCCTGGAGACGGAGGGCTACCGGCTGCTCGTCAACCCGACCGGCCGCTTCGAGATCGGCGGCCCGATGGGCGACGCCGGGCTGACCGGCCGCAAGATCATCATCGACACGTACGGCGGTATGGCCCGCCACGGCGGCGGCGCCTTCTCCGGCAAGGACCCGTCCAAGGTGGACCGCAGCGCCGCGTACGCGATGCGCTGGGTCGCGAAGAACGTGGTGGCGGCGGGCCTGGCCTCCCGCTGCGAGGTCCAGGTCGCCTACGCGATCGGCAAGGCCGAGCCGGTCGGCCTGTTCGTCGAGACGTTCGGCACCGAGACCGTGCCGGTGGCGCGCATCCAGGAGGCCGTGTCCAAGGTCTTCGACCTGCGCCCGGCCGCGATCATCCGCGACCTCGACCTGCTCCGCCCGATCTACTCCCAGACGGCGGCCTACGGCCACTTCGGCCGCGAGCTGCCCGACTTCACCTGGGAGCGCACCGACCGCGCCGCCGACCTGCGCGCCGCCGCCCAGTCCTGAACGGTCCGGCCGGACCGCCTGCCGTCACCTCATACGAGACAAGGAGCAGACCGTGCGCATCGCCGTCACGGGTTCGATCGCCACCGACCACCTCATGCAGTTCCCCGGCCGGTTCACCGATCAGCTGATAGCCGACCGCCTCGACACGGTCTCGCTGTCCTTCCTGGTGGACCATCTGGAGGTGCGCCGCGGCGGGGTCGCCGCCAACATCGCCTTCGGCCTCGGCCGGCTCGGGCTGCGCCCGCTGCTGGTGGGCGCCGTCGGAGCTGACTTCGGCCCCTACCGCGCCTGGCTGGAGGAGAACGGCGTGGACACCGGATGTGTCCATGTCTCCGGCACCGCCCAGACCGCCCGCTTCATGTGCACGACCGACCTCGACCAGAACCAGATCGCCTCCTTCTATGCCGGGGCGATGGCCGAGGCCGACCGTATCTCGCTGCGCTCGGTGGCCGAGGCCGCCGAGGGACTCGACCTGGTCGTGATCTCGCCCAACGCGCCCGAGGCGATGGTCCGGCACACCGAGGAGGCCCGCGAACTCGCTGTGCCCTTCCTCGCCGACCCCTCGCAGCAGCTGCCCCGGCTCACCCCGGAGCAGGTCCGCTCGCTGGTCGACGGCGCCCGCTACCTCTTCACCAACGAGTACGAGGCCGTCCTGCTGCTGGAGCGCACCGGCTGGAGCGAGGCGGAGGTGCTGGACCGGGTGGGCGCCTGGGTCACCACGCTGGGCCCGCGCGGTGCCCGTATCGAGCGGGCGGGCGGTGCGACGGTGACCGTGGACGCCGTACCCGCCGAGGCCGTCGCCGACCCGACCGGTATCGGCGACGCCTTCCGGGCCGGGTTCCTCGCGGCCGTGAGCCGGGGGCTCGGCGACGAGGACGCCGCCCGGCTGGGCAGCGCCTGCGCGACGCTGGTGCTGGAGGCGGTGGGCTCGCAGGACCTGGGCCTCGGCCCGGCCGCCGTGGTCGACCGGCTCCGCACGGCCTACGGCGAGCAGGTGGCCGCGCGCCTGGTGGAGCGGCTGGCGGTGGCGGCATGAGTGCCGACGCCGGTCGCGTCCGGGTGGCCGCGCTGCGCGAGGCACTCGCCACCCGGGTCGTGGTCGGTGACGGCGCCATGGGCACCATGCTGCAGGCGCGGAACCCCACGCTCGCGGACTTCCAGCAGCTGGAGGGGTGCAACGAGATCCTCAACGTGACCCGCCCGGACATCGTCCGCTCGGTCCACGAGGAGTACTTCGCGGCCGGCGTCGACTGCGTGGAGACCAACACCTTCGGCGCCAATCTCTCCGCGCTCGGGGAGTACGACATCGGGGACCGGATCCTCGAACTGGCCGAGGCGGGCGCACGGATCGCCCGGGAGGCCGCCGACGCGTTCACCGCGCGGGACGGCCGTACCCGCTGGGTGCTCGGCTCCATGGGCCCCGGCACCAAGCTGCCCACCCTGGGCCATGTGCCGTACGAGCCGCTGTACGAGGGCTACCGGCTGAACGCGGCGGGGCTGATCGCGGGCGGCGCGGACGCGCTGCTGGTGGAGACCAGCCAGGACCTGCTGCAGGCGAAGGCGGCCGTCCTCGGGGCGAAGCGGGCCATGGCCGAGGCCCGTCTCACGCTGCCGCTGCTCGTCCATGTGACCGTCGAGACGACCGGGACGATGCTGGTCGGCTCGGAGATCGGCGCGGCCCTGACCGCGCTGGAGCCGCTCGGCATCGACCACATCGGCCTGAACTGCGCGACCGGCCCCGCGGAGATGAGCGAGCATCTGCGCCATCTGGCCCGCAACGCCAGGATCGGGCTGTCCTGCATGCCCAACGCGGGGCTGCCCGTCCTCACCTCCGACGGGGCACACTATCCGCTGACCCCGGCCGAACTGGCCGACGCGATCGAGGTGTTCGTCCAGGACTACGGCCTCGGCCTGGTCGGCGGCTGCTGTGGCACCACGCCGGAGCACCTGAGGGCCGTGGTGGACCGGGTGCGCGGCCGCGCCCTCAGCCCGCGCTCCCCGCGGCCCGAGCCGTCGGCGGCCTCGCTGTACCAGTCGGTGCCGTTCCGGCAGGACACCTCCTACCTGGCCATCGGCGAACGCACCAACGCCAACGGGTCGAAGAAGTTCCGCGAGGCGATGCTCGCGGCCGACTGGCAGACCTGTGTGGAGATCGCCCGGGAGCAGATCCGGGAGGGTGCGCACCTGCTGGACCTGTGCGTGGACTACGTCGGCCGGGACGGCACCGAGGACATGCGGGAGCTGGCCGGCCGGCTGGCCACCGCCTCCACGCTGCCGATCGTGCTGGACTCGACCGAGCCGAAGGTGCTGGAGGCCGGGCTGCGGATGCTCGGCGGGCGGGCGGTGCTGAACTCGGTCAACTTCGAGGACGGCGACGGCGAGGACTCCCGCTTCACCCGGATCGCGCGCCTGGCGCAGGAGTACGGCGCCGCGCTGATCGCGCTGACCATCGACGAGGAGGGCCAGGCCCGCACCGCCGAGAAGAAGGTCGCGGTCGCCGAGCGGCTGATCGAGACCCTCGGCAGCCGCCATGGCATTCCCGAGCACGACATCCTGGTGGACTGTCTCGCGTTCACGCTGGGCACCGGGCAGGAGGAGTCGCGCCGCGACGGCGTGGAGACCATCGAGGCGATCCGCGAGCTGAAGCGGCGCCACCCGGACGTGCAGACCACGCTGGGCCTGTCCAACATCTCCTTCGGCCTGAACCCGGCCGCACGGATCGTGCTGAACTCGGTGTTCCTCGACGAGTGCGTGGCGGCCGGCCTGGACTCGGCGATCGTGCACGCCGCCAAGATCCTCCCGATGGCCCGGATCCCCGCCGAGCAGCGCGAGGCCGCCCTCGACCTGATCCATGACCGGCGCCGGGAGGGCTACGACCCGCTGCAGCGCTTCCTCACCCTGTTCGAGGGCGCCACCGCCACGTCCCTGAAGGCCGGCAAGGCCGAGGAGCTGGCCGCGCTGCCGCTGGAGGAGAGGCTGCGGCGGCGCGTCGTGGACGGCGAGCGCACCGGTCTGGAAGCCGACCTGGACGAGGCGCTGACCGTCCGGCCGGCGCTGGAGATCGTCAACGAGGTGCTGTTGGAGGGCATGAAGACGGTCGGCGAGCTGTTCGGCTCCGGCCAGATGCAGCTGCCGTTCGTGCTGCAGTCCGCCGAGGTCATGAAGGCCGCGGTGGCCCATCTCGAACCGCACATGGAGAAGGCCGGGGACGGAAAGGGCGGGGCGGGCAAGGGCACCGTCGTGCTGGCCACGGTCAAGGGCGATGTCCACGACATCGGCAAGAACCTTGTCGACATCATCCTGTCCAACAATGGCTATGACGTGGTCAACATCGGCATCAAGCAGCCGGTCTCGGCCATCGTGGAGGCGGCCCAGGAGCACCAGGCCGATGTGATCGGCATGTCCGGGCTGCTGGTGAAGTCCACGGTGATCATGAAGGAGAACCTTCAGGAGCTGAACCGGCGCGGCCTCGCCGCCGACTTCCCGGTGATCCTCGGCGGCGCCGCCCTCACCCGCGCCTATGTCGAGCAGGACCTGCACGAGATCTACGACGGCGAGGTCCGCTACGCCCGCGACGCCTTCGAGGGCCTGCGCCTGATGGACGCCCTGATGGCCGTCAAGCGCGGGGTACCCGGCGCCCGGCTGCCCGAGCTGAAACAGCGCCGGCACGCGCGCGTGGAGGTCACGGAGCCGGAGGACTCCACCCGGCGCTCGGACGTGGCCACGGACAACCCGGTGCCCGTGCCGCCGTTCTGGGGCGACCGCGTCGTCAAGGGACTGCACCTCGCCGACTACGCCTCCTGGCTGGACGAGGACGCGCTGTTCAAGGGCCAGTGGGGGCTCAAGGCCGCGCGCACCGGCGGCCCCTCCTACGAGGAGCTGGTGGAGACCGAGGGGCGGCCCCGGCTGCGGATGTGGCTGGACCGCCTGCAGACTGAGGGCTGGCTGGAACCCGCCGTCGTCTACGGCTACTTCCCGGCCGTGTCCAGCGGCAACGACCTGCTGGTCCTCGGTGACGACGGCGCCGAGCACACCCGCTTCGCCTTCCCCCGCCAGCGCCGCGGCCGCCGGCTGTGCCTGGCCGACTACTTCCGCCCGGAGGAGTCGGGCGAGAAGGACGTCGTCGCCTTCCAGGTGGTGACCATGGGCGCCCGCGTCTCTGCGGCCGCGGCCGAGCTGTTCGCCGCCGACTCCTACCGCGAGTACGTCGAACTGCACGGTCTGTCCGTCCAGTTGGCCGAGGCGCTCGCCGAGTACTGGCACGCCCGGGTCCGCGCCGAGCTGGGCTTCTCGGGCGAGGATCCGCAGGAGATGAAGGACATGTTCGCGCTCAAGTACCGCGGGGCGCGCTTCTCCCTCGGCTACGGCGCCTGCCCCGACCTGGCGGACCGCGCCAAGATCGCCGGGCTGCTGAAGCCGGAGCGGATCGGCGTCCATCTGTCGGAGGAGTTCCAGCTGGACCCGGAGCAGTCCACCGACGCCCTCGTCATCCACCACCCCGAAGCCAAGTACTTCAACGCCCGTTGAGCGGACAGCAGCAGAGAGGGGACCTTCACCATGGTCCTGCACCAAGGGCCGCAGCCGAAGCCGGCGCCCCGGCCGTCAACGTTCGCCCCGTCGCGACGCCCGGCACACACCCCCGCTGCCCTGAGGGCGCGGGAGGTGCTCCCACTCGCCGCACCGGAGCCCGCACCGGACGCCGCTCCGCTCCTTGACGGGCAAACGTCGCCCGCCGGGACGCTGGGCGAGGTCATCGCTGCCGGAGGCACCTCGTACTCCTTCGAGTTCTTCCCGCCCCGGGGCGAACTCGCCGAGCGCCGCTTCTGGAAGGCGCTGCGCCGGGTGGAGGCGGTCGCACCGGCCTTCGTCTCCCTCACCTACGGAGCCGGGGGCACCTCCCGGGACCGGACGGTGCGCATCGCCGAACGGATCGCCGCCGAGACCACGCTGACCCCCGTCGCGCACCTGACGGCCGTCGGCCACTCGCGGGCCGAACTGCGCAACATCATCGGCCAGTACGCCGAGTCCGGCATCACCAACGTGCTCGCGCTGCGCGGCGACCCGCCGGGCGATCCCAGCGGCGAGTGGATCCCCCACCCGCAGGGCGTCAGGCACGCGGCGGAGCTGGTGGAGATGGTCAGGTCCTGCGGGGAGTTCTCCATCGGCGTGGCCGCCTTCCCCGAGGGGCACCCGCGGTCCGCCGACCCGGACTCCGAGCTGCGCCACTTCGTGGACAAGTGCCGGGCCGGCGCCGACTACGCGATCACCCAGATGTTCTTCCGCGTCGAGGCGTATCTGCGGCTGCGTGACCGTGTCGCCGCCGCCGGCTGCCCGACCCCGATCGTCCCGGAGATCATCCCGATCACCGACCACAAGCAGCTGCGCCGGTTCGCCGCGCTCAGCGACGCCCCCCTGCCCGCCGCGCTCGCCGACCGGCTGGAGCGGCACCGGGACGACCCGGCCGCCGTACGCCGGATCGGCATGGAGCACGCGCACGCGATGTGCGCGCGACTGGTCGCGGAGGGCGTGCCCGGGCTGCACTTCATCACCCTCAACCGGGCCGAGGACGCGCTGGCGCTGCACGCGGCCGTCGCCCCGCACCGCCCCGCCCGTCACCCCGTAGGAGCCTGACGCGACATCAGGTCATCGTCTGGAGTCCGAGTGTTCCCCCCTGAGTCCCCTGAGTTCCCCGAGTCCCACGAGTTCCACGAATGGTTCGCCCATGCATCGCGAGATCGTCATCATCGGCGGCGGGGCCACCGCGGTCGCCGCCTTCACCCAGGTCGTACGGACGCCGGGTATCGCCTCCGTCACCACGGTCGACCCGAATCCCGTGGGCCTGGGCCACGCCTTCGGTGTCACCGATCCGATGCTGCTGTGCAACACCTCGGTAGACGTCACCTCCCTCCATCCTGACGGCCCCTCCGACCTGCTCGACTATCTGACCGAGCGCGGCTGGGCCGCCCGGCCCGAGGACTTCGTGCCGCGCTATCTCGTCGGCCACTACTGCCGGGAGCGCTATCTGGCGGGCAGGCGCGAGGCCGAACGGCAGGGCATCGCCGTATCCCACCACCCTGCGCGGGCCACCGCCGTCCGGTCCACGGCGGACGGCTATCGCGTCGAACTCGCCGACGGCCGGCGGCTGGCCGCCACCGACGTCCTGGTCTGCCTCGGCCTCGACCGGCCCCGGCTGCCCGAGCTGCTGCGCCCGTACGACGGTCACCCGCGGCTGCTGCCCCAGCCCTACCCGACCGACCGCCTGCGTGCGCTGCCGGAGAAGGCCGAGGTCCTGGTCATCGGCACCAAGCTGTCGGCCATCGACGCCGCCCTGGTGCTGTGCGCCGGCGGCCGCCGGACGGTGATGGCCTCCCCGTCCGGCGGCCTCCCCGCCGTACGCACCCGGCTGTGCCGCCCCGGCCGGCCGCTGCTCGACTCCCGCCGCTGGCAGCGACTCGACCCGCGCGCCGAAGACCTGGACCGGGAGCTGACCCGGCTGCTGCTGCGGGCGATCGGCCGCGCCGGATCCGGGCTGGGGCTGCGGGCGCAGACCTCCTCGGCGGCCGTGGGGGACGAGCGGCTCCGCGAGGAGCTGGCCCTGGCCGCGGCCGGCCGGGTGCCCTGGCAGGACGTGATCGCCGAGGTCATCGACGCGATCAACGCGTGGACCGCGCCGTGGGATCCGGCTCTGCGCGCCGAGGTGCTGGCCCGGTACCGGGGACTGATGTCCCGGTACATCTCCTCCATCCCGGCCCGCAACGCCCGCCTGCTCAGCGGCCATCTGGACACCGGCCGGCTGGCGCTCGCGCCCGGCTACCCCGTCGGTGTCGAGCCCGCCGCGGACGACGACGGCTGGCAGGTGGAGTGGCCGGACGGCCGCCGTGAGCGCTTCACCCATGTGGTGTGCGGGACCGGGTTCCACACCCCGCAGCTCGACGTGGCCGCCCCGGGCCTCTACAGGATCGGTCCCGCCGTCACCCACGGTGCCGCCCCGGCGATCACCGAGGAGCTGCGGCTGTGCGATCCGCACCGCGGCTCCGTCGAACGGATCTGGGTGCTGGGCGCCGCCGCGCATCCGCGCACCGCCATCGTCAACTACCTCAACACGGCCGCCAAGCAGGCCCAGCGCGTGGCCGCCCAGTTCACCGCGACCGCCGCGACTGCCGCGGCCGCCCCGAGCGTGCTGGCCGCCTGACACCCGCCCGATCCTTCGGAACCCGACCTTTCGAAAGCAGACTCCCGTGATCGTTCTCGTCAGCCCCGTCTCCACCGGCGCCGAACTGGCCCGCGCCTTCCGCGAGGAGGGCGCCGACTGCCTGCACCTCTACGAACCCGAGCTGCGCGAGGCCTGGGAGGCCGACCGGACCTCACCGCACAAGCTGCTCCACCAGGACCTGCCCACCACCCTCGCGCACCTGCGCGCCCTCCGGCCCACCGCAGTCATCGCGGCCAGCGAGTACGGCGTCATCCTCGCCGACACCCTCGCCGTCGCACTGGGCCTGGACCACCACCGCCCCGAACTGATCGAGGCCCGGCGCGACAAGCAGCTGATGGTGGAGGCGCTCCGGGCCGCCGGCGTCCCGGCCGCGCGCACCGTCTCCGTCCGCACCGGCGAGGAGTTGCGCACCACGCTCGACACCTGGCAGGAGGGCTACCCGCTGATGATCAAGCCGCGTAACAGCGCGGGCAGCGACGGCTGCCGGATCTGCCACAGCCGCGAGGAGGCCCAGGAGGCGTTCGCCGCGATCGCGGCCGAGCGGAACCTGATGGGCGAGGTCAACGACGAGGTACTGGTCCAGGAGTTCCTGGCCGGCACCCAGTACATCGTCAACACCGTGAGCCTGCACGGGCGTCATCTGCTCACCGAGGTCTACCGCGAGCGCATCGACCACATCGAGGGCGCACCGGTGCTGCGGCACATCATCTCCCGGCCCACCCTGACCGCGGCCGAACAGGGGCTGACCGCGTACGTCCTCGACTGCCTCGACGCGCTCGGCATCCGCGAGGGCGCCGCCCACACCGAGGTCATGCTGACCCCGCGCGGACCCCGGCTGATCGAGGTCAACTCCCGGGTCATGGGCCCGTCCCTCGCACCGGACCCGTATTTCTCCGCGCTCTCCTACAGCCAGCAGCACCTGGTGGTGGAGCGCTATCTGCGGCCGGCCGAGTTCGCGGCCCGGTTCGAGCAGCCGTACGCGCCGCCGCGCACGGTCGCCAAGGCGTTCCTGCGCCCCCATCGCGAAGGGGTGCTGCGGGCGGTGGACGGCCTGCGCGTGCTGCGCCGGCTGCCCGGCTTCCACAGCCTGGACCGGGCCCCCGTCATCGGCGAGCCGGTGCGCGACCGCTACCTGACCACCGGCACCTCCGGGATCGCCTTCCTGGTCCACGAGGACGAGACGGTGCTGCTCGACTCGCTGGCCACGCTGCACGCCATCGAGGACGAGGGCCGCTTCTTCCGGCTGGCAGAGGCGGCACCGCGGCCCGTACCGGAGGGTGTGAGCTGACGTGCCGACCGCCCTCATCCTGGTCTCGGTCCTGCTCCAGGCCCTCGCCGACGGCTTTCTCTCCGGACGGCTGGGCTTCGGCGGCAGCCTGCGGTTCTCCTGCATCGCCTTCGTCACCGCCACCGTGGCCTGCGGCGCGCTCCACGCCGTGCGCAGCCGCCGTACGGCCCGGCGCCCGGCACCGCGCGGCCGCGGGACCCTCCGGCTCATGGTGCTGATGAACCTGGCCACCGCCGTCACCTTCCTCGGCTTCTACGTCTCGCTGGCGTGGGTTCCCGCGGCGCTCGCCAGCAGTGTGCAGTCCGGGGTGGGGCCGCTCGCGGTGATCTGCACCGGCCTGGTGCGCGGCGAGGGGCGGCCGAGAGCGGGGAGGGCGGCCGCGGCACTCGGCCTCCTGGTCCTGTCGGGGGCGATCGCCCTACGACTGGACGGCCGGGCCGGCCTCCTCGACGGCGCCGCGCTCGGCGGTACGGCCCTGGTCGCGCTGTCGGGCGTCTCGGCGGCGCTGCTGGCCCGGCTGTCCCGGCAGCTGGGGCAGGCGGGCGCGGAGCCGGCCTGGGTGATGACCCACCGCTTCCACCTGACCTACGTCTGCGCGGGCGCCCTGCTGCTCCTCGGCGCCGGCGGTACCGCGTCCGCCGGGCCCGCGCTGCCCCTCATGGCGCTGACGGCCCTCGGGGCGGTCGCTCTCCCGCTGCTCCTGCTGCAGATCGGCCTGCAGCGCGCGGAACCCCTGTCGGCCATGGTCCTGCTCAGCACCCTGCCCGGCCTGGTCTACCTGAGCCAGTCGCTGTTCGGCGGCACCCTCGACGCGGTGACCTGCGCCCTCATCGCCCTGCTGATCGCTGTGGCGGTCCTCGCGGCCCGCCCGGAACGCCCCGCCGCACCACCGGCGGACGTGCGGACTCCGCAGCCCGCTTCGCTCACCTCAGCGCCACCCGGGTGAACCGCGACGCCGTGTGCAGGTCGCGCTGGATCTCGTCGGCGGTGGCGCGGAGTTCGGGCAGGAGGGTGTGGACGCAGTCCTCCAGGGTGCGGCGGGCCGGGTGGGTCGCCACGTTCAGCGCGGCCACCGTGCGGCCCGTGCGGTCGCGCACCGGGACCGCGATCGACCGTGGTCCCGACTCCAGCTCCTCGTCGACGAGGGCGTAGCCCCGGGCACGTACCTCGGCGAACTCCCGGGACCGCGGGTCGGCGTCCGCGAGGAGCACCCGGCCGAGCGAGGTCGCGGCGGCGGGCAGGCGCGCGCCCACGGTGACGTCCACCGTCAGCACCCGGCTCGTGCCCGCCCCGGCCGTGTACTGGATCTCCGTACCGTCCCCCGTCAGCACCGCGAGCGCCGCCGGCTCGTGCACCCGGTCCGCCAGGGCCCGCAGCCGGGGCCCCGCGAGCCGGGCGAGCGTGCTGCGGGACAGCGGCGGGAAGCCGAGGTCCAGGACGCGCGGGGTGAGCGTGAAGGTGCGGTCGGCGTGCGCCGTCACCAGGCCCAGGTGCTCGTGGGTGAGCAGGGCGCGCCGGGCGGTGGCCCGGCTGAGGCCGGTCGCCCGCGCCGCCTCCGTCAGCGTCAGCGCCGGGCGGCCCGCCCCGAAAGCGGTCAGCACGGTCAGGCCACGGGCCAGCGACTCCACGAACTCCCGGCCCAGTTCCTGCTTGGAGGCCGCCGTCCAGATCGCCAGGCCCGCGGGCGGCGGCCCCGGCTGGGGCGGCGGCGCCGTACGCAGCTCGGCCTCCATCGCCGCCACCGCCGTACGCAGGCGCGGCAGGAGGCTGGTGCGCAGGCCGGCCGCGGAGTGCCGGCTGGTGTGGCTGACCACGCTCGCCACGCAGGCCGGACGGCCGGTGCCCGGCTCCCGTACCGGTACGGACACGGCGACCAGCCCCGGTTCGATCAGCTGGTCGTCCACCGCCCAGCCGTCCCGGCGCGCCCGCTCCACCCGCCGCGCGAAGGCGAAGTCGTCGGCGGGCGGCTGCCGGGGCGGTACGGCGGGGAAGGCCGCGTCCGCCGGATCCGCCGCCCGGCGGGCCCGCCACCGCGCCCAGTCGCCCTCGGCCCACTCGGTCGCGAACAGCGGCCCCGGCGCCGTGCGTTCGGCCGGCAGCAGGTCGCCGATCCGGAAGCTCACCGACATCGCGCGGCGGCGGGTGGCCTGCCGGATGAACCGGATCCCGTCGAGGTCGGCGACCGCGAGCGACACCGACTCGTCCAGCTCGTCGGCGAGGGCGTCGGCGCGGGCGCCGAGCAGCGCGGGCAGCCGCAGGGCGGCCAGATAGGCGTTGCCCAGTTCCATCACACCGGCGGTGAGGACGACGTCCCGGCCGTCGAGACGGACGTAGCCCATGCGGGCCAGGGTCGCCGTGATCCGGTCGACCGTGGACCGGGCGAGCCCGGTGGCCCGCTCCAGCGCGCTCGGGCTCAGGGTGCCGCCCGCCTCGGTCAGCCGCCGCAGCACACCGACCCCGCGCACCAACGGCCCGACCGCTTCCCCCGCTTCACCACGGGCGTCGGCATCCAGTGCGGTCTTCGCGGGCATCGGCTCTCCGGTACGGCATACGGGCACGCCTACGGTAAACCCCACCGCCCGCCCGTCTCCTTACCCGCGAGTCACCCGCACCCGGTAGTTCCCGTCCGCGTCCGTGTCGAGGATCTCCACGGTGATGCCGTGGCCCGGGTCCTTGAAGGTCTCGCCGGGGGTGAAGGTGGCGTCGGAGAGCTCGGCCTGGACGTTGGGGCTGCGGGTGCAGCCGCCGCTGTTGCGATGGCTGTCGTAGACCGTGACTGGGCCGCGGCCGGTGTCGATCGTGCCGTCCACCTTGTAGATCAGCACGCCGGGCCGGCACACCGCCTCGTCGTTGCCGCCCTGCGCGCGGACCTCCAGTGCGTAGGAGCTCTGCGCGCTGACGGGCACGAGGACCAGCTTTCCGCCGCCGGGCTTGTACAGCGGCGTCAGCTGGTACTCGGAGCTGCCCCGGGTCGCCGCGCAGGCCACCTGGGAGCCGTCCAGCCAGCCCAGCTTCCACTTGTGCCAGCCGAGCAGATCGTTGTCGGCCCCCCAGTCCTCGCTCATGATGTCCCAGTGCCCGACCGCGCCCCCGCCCTCCTGCGTGTACAGGTCGGGCAGCCCGAAGGTGTGGCTGTTCTCGTGCGGCAGCACCCGGTAGCCGGTACGGGCGTAGGAGCCGGAGCCGTCGTCCTGCCGGGAGTAGATGAACGACGCGTTGGCGACGGGGACCCCGTCGGCGACCGGCGCGTCGCCGTTCCCGGCGAAGGTCACGGACAGGACCGTGTCCAGCGCGGAGGGGCCGGCGTTCGGGGTGACCAGGACGTTCAGGATGTCGTACGAGCGGAAGTCCACTTTCTGGCCGGCTGCGGCCACCATGTCCTTCACCAGCTCCCGGTAGCCGGGATCGAAGGGCGCGCCGCGCTCGATGCCGTACGCCTTGAACGGTTTCGGCATCCGCAGCCAGCCGCTGATCGGCGTCAGCGCCTGGTAGCGCAGGCGGCCGTACGACGCGGTGCGGAACCACCGCTCGGTCTGCGGGAAGAACTCATGGAAGCGGTCCATGGCGTTGCCCTCGCCGGGCGCGTCGGAGAAGTCGACCATCAGGGTCAGCGCGTGCAGTGTGCCGGTGGAGCGGGCGTAGCCGTGCGGGGTGGGCAGGCCCTCGGTCATCTGGATGTCCAGACCGGCGTGGACGGTGCAGGGGGCGAGGGCGGAGGAGCGGGCCAGGCCGACGGGCCCGGCGGTGGTGGGCGCCGACAGATGTCCGGTCCCGGCCGAGGTGCTGACCGCGAGGGTCAGCGCGGTCACCGCGGCGAGAGCGGCCACCCGGCGCACGCGTATGTGCCGGCGTCCGCCGGACGTGTGCCCGCCGGACGTGTGCCCGCCGGATGTGCGCCCGCCGGACGTGCGCCCGCTGGACGTGCGCCCGCCGGATATGGAGAGGGATATCGGGCGCGGCGGCTCGGGCTGCGGCTGCATGCATGGACCTCTCGCTCCACGGCAGCCGCCGTTCTCCGGCTGCACCCTTGCGATCACCCTGTGTCGGAGGGGTGCGGGGCGCGCGCTGGAGGAGACCGATCGTGGGAAAGCCGGCCCGCAGGAGGGTGAATCCCGGCGGGAGATGAGTGTGTCTCAGGTCACAGGGGTTCTTTTGGCGGGCGGGAAATAACCGGGGAGCCTTTCCCCGTTTGGACCTGTGTCCGAGCGAAACGGGGACACCCTCCCCGGATCGCCCTCATCGCCTCCGAGGAGTCCGCCGTGCCGACCGCGACCACCCCCGCACCGCGCAAGGTGACCCGGCCCCGCGCCGACGCCGTGCGCAACCGGGAGCGGATCGTCACCGCCGCCCGGGAGATGTTCGTCGAGCACGGCCCGGACGTGCCGCTCGACGAGATCGCCCGCCGGGCCGGCGTCGGCAACGCCACGGTGTACCGCAACTTCCCCGACCGCGAGGCCCTCGTCCGCGAGGTCGTCTGCTCCGTCATGGACCGTACGGCCGAGGCGGCCGAGCTGGCCCTCGCCGAGACCGGGGACGCCTTCGCCGCACTGGAGCGCTTCGTGCACGCCTCCGCCGACGAGCGGATCAGCGCGCTGTGCCCGATGATCTCCAGCACCTTCGACCAGCACCACCCCGACCTGCAGGCCTCCCGCGAGCGCGTCGAGCGGCTCATCGAGGAGGTCATGGGCCGGGCCAGGGCGGCCGGGCAGCTCAGGCCGGATGTCGGCGTCGGCGACCTGATGATCGTCGTGGCCCAGCTGAGCCGGCCCCCGGCCGGCACGGACTGTCTGCGCGGCGACCGTTTCGTCCACCGTCATCTGCAGCTGTTGCTCGACGGGCTGCGGGCACCCGCCCGCTCCGCCCTGCCGGGCGAGGCCGTGACGATCAAGGAGCTGCGCGCGCCCTGACCGATGAGTTCGGCCCCGCACCTCAGTCCACCACAACGCCCGACCGCAGACCCCCGGCCGTCACCGTCGACGAGCCGCTTCCACTGTCTTCCGTTTTTCCGGCACGTTTTCCGTCACGAAGTCCCGAAGTGGGTACCCCCATGTCCGAATCAGCCCTCAAGGCTCCCGGCGCCGCCGCACCGGCCGGCGACGCCAACCGCTGGAAGGCGCTCGTCTTCATCGCGCTCGCCCAGCTGATGGTCGTCCTCGACGCCACCATCGTGAACATCGCCCTGCCCTCGGCCCAGACCGACCTCGGCATATCCGACGGCAACCGGCAGTGGGTGGTCACCGCCTACGCGCTCGCCTTCGGTGGTCTGCTGCTGTTCGGCGGCCGTATCGCCGACAAGTGGGGCCGCAAGCGCGCCTTCGTCACCGGCCTGGCCGGCTTCGCCCTCGCCTCAGCGCTCGGCGGCGCCGCCACCAGCGGCCCGATGATGTTCGGCGCCCGCGCCCTCCAGGGCGTCTTCGGCGCCCTGCTCGCACCGGCCGCCCTCTCCCTGCTCGCGGTGATGTTCACCGACGCCAAGGAGCGCGCCAAGGCGTTCGGCATCTACGGCGCCATCGCCGGCGGCGGCGGTGCCGTCGGCCTGATCCTCGGCGGCTTCCTCACCGAGTACCTGAACTGGCGCTGGACCTTCTTCGTGAACGTCCCGTTCGCCGTGATCGCCGCGGCCGGCGCCTACTTCGTCATCCGTGAGCCCGAGGGCGGCCGCAACCGCGCCCCGCTCGACATCCCCGGCGTGATCCTGTCCACCCTGGGCCTGGTCGCCCTCGTCTACGGCTTCACCCGCGCCGAGTCCGACGGCTGGGGCGACACCGTGACCGTCTCGATGTTCGTCGCGTCCGCGGTGCTGCTGCTCGCCTTCGTGGCCGTCGAGTCCCGGGTCAAGGCCCCGCTCCTGCCGCTGCGTGTGGTCAGCAACCGCAACCGCGGCGGTATCTACCTCTCCCTCGGCCTCGCCATCATCGGCATGTTCGGCCTGTTCCTCTTCCTGACCTACTACCTGCAGGTCGTGAAGGGCTACTCGCCGGTCAAGACGGGCTTCGCGTTCCTGCCGATGATCGCCGGCATGATCACGGGCTCCACCCAGATCGGCACCCGCCTGATGACCAGGATCGCGCCCCGGCTGCTGATGGGCCCCGGCTTCCTGGTCGCCGGCGTCGGCATGCTGCTGCTGACCCAGCTGAAGATCGACTCCTCGTACGGCATGCTCCTGCTGCCCGCGATGCTGCTGCTCGGCCTCGGCATGGGTACCGCGTTCATGCCGGCCATGTCCCTGGCCACCACGGGCGTCGAGCCCCGGGACGCCGGTGTCGCCTCCGCGATGGTCAACACCTCGCAGCAGGTGGGCGGCGCGATCGGCACCGCCCTGCTGAACACCATCGCCGCGTCCGCGAAGACGTCGTACGTCAAGGACCACATCGCCGGTGCGGCCACCAAGCCGCAGCAGCAGCTGGTCGGGCTCCAGGCCATGGTGCACGGCTACAGCACCGCGATCTGGTTCGCCGTCGGCATCCTCGGGCTCGCCGCTCTGATCGCCTTCACCTTCGTCAACGCCGGCCGCCCGGGCGGCACCGAGGTGATCCGCGGCGAGGGCGTCGAGGACGAGGTGCCGGTGCCGGTGGTGGCCCACTGACCTGGTCCGTACGGTGATCTCCGTACGGTGATCTCCGTCGGGTGATTTAGCGGAGCCAGGGCAGGTCCGCACCCGCTTCGTTGGGCTGGAGGCCCTCGGCGACGATCTCCATGATCTCGCCGAGGGCCTTCTGCTGCTGGGGGGTGAGCCGGTCGAACAGCGCCTGCCGTACGGCGTTCACATGGCCGGGCGCGGTGCGCTTCAGCACCTCGACACCCTCGTCCGTGAGCACCGCGAACTGGCCGCGCTTGTCGGAGGGGCAGTCCTCGCGGCGTACCCAGCCGTTCTTCTCCAGCCGTGCGATCGCGTGCGAGAGCCGGGACCGGGTGATCTTCGCCTGCATCGCCAGCTCGGTCATCCGCAGCCGGCGGCGCGGGGCCTCGGCGAGGCCGACGAGCAGGCCGTAGTAGATGTGCGGCATGCCCGCGTCGCGCTGCAGCTGCCGGTCGAGGTGGTCCTCCAGCAGGGTGGTGGCGTGCAGATAGGCGCGCCAGACGCGCTGTTCCTCGTCGCTGAGCCAGCGGGGCTGTGCGGCGGAGTCGGATGCCGTGTTCATGTGTCCCACTGTACGAGCCGGCTCCTTGAAACTTGAACAAGTCAGGCGTACGGTTCGGCATAGAACTTGAGAGTTAAAGCATTCGCATCTGATGACCGGGAGCCGCAGTCATGTCCGCCGCAACGTCCGCCGCCGCCCAGGAGCGCATGCCCGCCCTCTACCTCAGCCACGGCGCCCCTCCCCTCGCCGACGACCCCGTCTGGCCCGGCCAGCTCGCCGCCTGGTCCGCCGCCCTGCCCCGCCCCAAGGCGATCCTCATGGTCTCCGCCCACTGGGAGGAGGCCCCGCTCGCCCTGGGCGCGGTGGACACCGTCCCGCTCGTCCACGACTTCTGGGGCTTCCCCGAGCACTACTACCAGGTCCGGTACGCCGCCCCCGGCGCCCCCGAGCTGGCCGCATCCGTCCGCAAACTGCTGCGCGCCCCCGGCCTCCCCGTCCAGGACATCCCGGACCGCGGCCTCGACCACGGCGCCTACGTCCCGCTCGTCGAGATGTACCCCGGCGCCGACATCCCGGTGCTCCAGATCTCCCTGCCCACTCTCGACCCCGTCCGCCTGATGGACGTCGGCCGCAAGCTCGCCCCGCTGCGGGACGAGGGCGTGCTGATCGTCGGATCCGGCTTCTTCACCCACAATCTGGCCGCCCTGCGGTACGCGGGCAGCGGCGTGCCCAGCTGGTCCTCCGAGTTCGACGACTGGGGCCGGCGGGCCCTGGAGGCCCGCGACTGGGACGCCCTGCTGGACTTCCTGCACAAGGCCCCGGCCGGCCGCTACGCCCACCCGCGCACCGAACACTTCGCCCCGCTCTTCGTCACCATGGGCGCGGCGGAGGCGGGCGGCGAGCTGGACGCGCAGAAGTCGGTGATCGACGGTTTCTGGATGGGGATGGCGAAGCGGTCGGTGCAGTTCGGCTGAGCTACAGCTCTTTCTCGTACCAGGCCACGTCCCAGTAGCGGCCGAACTTGCGGCCGACCTCGCGGTACGTGCCGACGTGGCGGAAGCCGAAGCGGGCGTGCAGCCGCTCGGAGGCCTCGTTGGGCTGGGCGATCCCGGCGTAGGCGCGGTGCACGTCCTCGTCGGCCAGCGCCTTGAAGAGGGCGTCGTAGAGCAGCGTGCCGATACCGCGTTGGCCGGCGTCTGCGGCGACGTACACCGAAACCTCCACGGATGTCTCGTACGCGGGCTTCGGTCGGTAAGGACTGGATGTGGCGTACCCCAGGATTTGCTGTGATTCCGCTCCCGTGGCAACCATGAGCCGGTGCGGGCCGTCTTCCGGGTGGGAGAGCAGCCAAGGACGGCGCTCTTCCGGAGTGAAGATCGCGGTATCGAATGTGATGGCCGTCTCGCGTACATAGTGGTTGTAGATCGCCGTGAGGGCGTCGAGGTCCCCCTCGATTCCCGCCCTGACCTGCACCTCTGTGTGTTCTGTCGGCATGCCGCCTCCCCAGGTGGCGGACAGGGTACTGCATGATCATAAAAATTGGGGGGCGGGTTGGGAATTCTGTCCGGATTCCAGTCGTTGTTTCCCACGGATGCAGGGCGCTCGGAGAGAGTCCCAGAGTCACTCCCCCCGGTGCCGAGCGTTCGTCAGGACCACCCGCCAGACCACCATCGCAAGGGAGCACGCATGGCAACCCGTGCCGTCGCCCGTCGTCAGTCCGCCACCGGCGAGACGGCCGACTCGGCAAGCAGTGTTCGCGCTCATGGCGGCGAGATCGCAGACCGCGACCTGGTCGGCATGTACCTCGACGAGATCGCGCGTACGCCGCTGCTCGACGCCGCAAAGGAGGTCGAGCTGTCCCAGACCATCGAGGCGGGTGTCTTCGCGCAGCAGGTCCTCGACGGTGAGGAGGAGTCCAAGACGGACGCCACCCGCGAGGAGCTGGAAGCGCTGGCCGCCGCCGGCGAGCGGGCCAAGGACGTCTTCATCCGCTCCAACCTCCGCCTGGTCGTCGCCGTCGCCCGGCGCTACCCGCGCAGCGGCCTGCCCCTGCTGGACCTGATCCAGGAGGGCAACGCCGGCCTGGTGCGCGCCGTCGAGAAGTTCGACTACCGCAAGGGCTTCAAGTTCTCGACGTACGCCACCTGGTGGATCCGTCAGGCCATCACCCGCTCCATCGCCGACCAGTCCCGCACCATCCGGCTCCCCGTCCACCTGGTGGAGGAGCTGGGCCGTATCCGCCGTGTGCAGCGCGAGTTCAACCGGGAGAACGGCCGCGACCCGGAGCCCGCGGAGATCGCCGCGGAGCTGGCCACCACGCCGGAGCGCGTCACCGACGTCCTCGACTGGGCCCGCGACCCCGTCTCGCTGAACATGTCGGTGGACGACGAGGGCGAGACCCAGTTCGGCGACCTGCTGGAGGACACGTCGGCGGTGTCGCCCGAGCAGTCGGTCCTCACCCTGCTCCGCAGTGAGGAACTGGACGACCTGATCGGCCGCCTGGACCAGCGCACGGCCTCCATCATCAAGATGCGGTACGGCATCGAGGACGGCCGCGAGCGCACGCTGACCGAGGTCGGCAAGGAGCACGGCCTGACCCGCGAACGCATCCGCCAGATCGAGAAGCACGCGCTGCTCGAACTGAAGAAGCTGGCGCGGGACACGGGCTTCGACGCGGCGGCGTAACGGCAGGGCTGTATGGGCCAGGCGCCGGATATACGGCGCCTGGCGGCCTCCGGTGACCTGCAGTCTGTTGTTTCCGGCAGTCTGCGGTCGTGCCTCCGGTTCTCCGCTTCTCCGGTGTGCCGTGCCCGGCCGACTGGGGCGCCTGTGGCCGTGCGGTGCGGGGGTACGGTGCTTGGAGGGGGGTGGCGCCAGTGGGCGTAGGGTGCATGGGCGCGGTGCTCGGGGGCGGGTGGCGGCAGTGGGCGTACGGTGCCTGGGGGGCGCGCACGCCGGTGGCGAAAGACGGCGCAAACATGGCCTGGTCGCATCGCTTCAAGTCCCGGACCCGCGGGAACAACCTCTGCGGGTCCAGCAGCAGCCAGGCCCAGGGAAACGCACTCCCCCCACGGCACCTCATCGCACCGCACCGAACAGACCGGCCGACCCCACAAGCTAGCCCCGCACGACCCACCTCACCCCCAGCCACGTCCCGACGCACATCCCCCCCGGCGCCGGGACCTTCCCAAGTCGGGCTTCGGCACCTGTCCCCCCGGGTGCCGAAGCCCGGCTTCATCTGTGTCCCTGTTCGTAGGGTGCGCGCAGGTCCGTCAAAGGGCTGGGGTACTGGCCAACTGCTCTGATCTGCTTGACCGTTGAGGACTGTTCCAGGCCGCCCTTTCCCGTCGGGCAGCCGCCCGTGCGCGCAGTGCCGTGGCCGCCCAGTCGATCACCGGGTCACCGGTTGCGCCAGGGCGCCCCACCTTCCGGTCTCCCCTTGGGGGAGACTCAAGTCCTTGGGGGACACTCAAGTCCGCGTGGGTGACGGGGCGCTGCCGGAACCTGGAACTTGGAATGGCGGCCCACCCCGTACCTGAACCCCGGGGTGGACCGCCGGATGGCAGATTCTGCCACATGGGCATAGCCTGCCGGAGTGAGCACCACCCCCAGCCCCGCCCACCAGCAGTTTTCCGCTTCCGCGCCGGTCTCGCTGACCGA
Source organism: Streptomyces roseochromogenus subsp. oscitans DS 12.976 (assembly GCF_000497445.1). NCBI lineage: Bacteria > Bacillati > Actinomycetota > Actinomycetes > Kitasatosporales > Streptomycetaceae > Streptomyces > Streptomyces roseochromogenus. The sequence continues at coordinate 5,698,576 of NZ_CM002285.1, forward strand.
GCGCCGGAAGGCCGAGACCCGGACGGAGATCGCCCGCGCGGCGGCCGCCCTGTTCGTCCGCCAGGGCCTGCGGGCCACCCGCGCCGAGGACATCGCCCAGGCCGCGGGCATCGCACCTCGTACGTTCTACCGCTACTTCGCCACCAAGGAGGAAGCGGTCGCCCCTCTCTACGCGGCGGGCGCCCAGCGCTGGGCGGAAGCGGTCCGCGCGGCCCCGGCCCACCTCACCGTCCCGGAGGCTCTGGAACACGCCGTCCACCACACCCTCACCCCCGGTGTCGGTGTCTCGGCGGCGTCCTGGGAATGGGTCCGCACTCTCATCCGCCTGGCCGACGCCAGCCCCGCCCTGCGCAAGGTCTGGGCCGAGGTATGTCAGGAGTCGGACCAAACCCTGGCCGAGATCCTGGCGTCCAGGCCAACTGGCCTCAAAAGCAGCGGAGTTGACGCGAGCGAAGCTGCTGGATCCGAGTCAGCCGAAGACCGCGAAGAATCCGGAGGCCACGGAGGCCACGGAGGACGCGGAGGACGCGGAGGACGCGAGGGCTACGAAAGACGCGAGGGCCACGTAAGACGCGAAGCCTACGAAAGACGCGAAGCCTACGAAGGGCGCGAAGCGAACGACAACGTTGACGCGCGTCCCACGCCCTCCATGCCCCCCACACGCCCCTTTTCCGTCACCCCGGACCTCCGCTTCGCCGCGGCCGTCGCCGGTGCGGCCGTCCGCGTGGCCGTGGAGTCCTGGGCCGCCACCTCCTCCCCGCCCACCGGCCCCGAAGGCCCCGCAGCCCTGGCGCTGCACAACCTCGGATCCTTGCGGGGCTTCGGGTGGGGCGGGCAAACCCAGGGCTACACCTAGGTCACCCCAGCCGGGACCTCGCACAGGCGGTAACTACCGGGGCTCCAAGACCGGCCGCCCCCGCCTGCCCCAACCCCCCGCCCGACTCCCCCCGGCCCGACTCGCCCTACCGGCCCGTCTCGCCCCCACGCTGCTCAACGACCCACCCGACTCAATCACCCAACCCCACCCACTCCTCACCTCTTCCCTCTCACCCGGCTCAACGACCCGCCCGACTCAGCCGTCCCCCCAACTCCCGCACGCATTCCACCAGTTCATCCGGCCCCCGCACCGTGAACTCGCACCCCGCCATCGCCAGCCGCATCGCCAGCCATTCCACGGGTTCGCCGGAGGTGCCCCGCAGGACACAGCCGCCCTCGCCGTCGTCCTCCGGCACCCCGAGCCAGGCCTGCACCCGCGTGGAGACCTGCGCCGCCGGTGCGGCGAACCGCACCGCGAACTCGTACGTCTCCTGTCGCCGATGAATGGACCGCCGTAGATACTCGGCGGCGCTCCCTGTCGGCAACTCCCGTGGCACGAACCGGACTCCGGTCGCGAACGGCTGACTCACCCGGTCCACCCGGAAGGTGCGCCAGTCGGCGCGGTCGAGGTCGTAGGCGACGAGATACCACCGCCGCCCGGTCGACACCAGCCGATACGGCTCGGTCAGCCGTCGCGACTCGCTGTCGTCCTTGTCGCGGTAGGCGAACCGCAGCCGCTCATGCCCCGCTACCGTCGAGGCCATCACGGTCAGCGTCTCCGGCGCGATGCTCGGTCCGTCCCCGCTGGTCAGCGAGGTGGTCGCCGCCTGCAGCGTGGACACCCGGTGGCGCAGCCGGGTCGGCAGCACCTGCTCCAGCTTGGCCAGGGCCCGTACGGACGCCTCGTCCACGCCCTCCACCGCATGCCCGGCACCGGCCCGCAGGCCCACCGCGATCGCCACCGCCTCCTCGTCGTCCAGCACCAGCGGCGGCATCGCCTTGCCCGCGACCAGCCGGTACCCGCCGTCCGCGCCTTTCGTGGCCTGCACCGGATAGCCCAGCTCCCGCAACCGGTCGATGTCCCGCCGCACGGTACGACGCGACACCCCGAGTCGCTCGGCCAGTTCCCCACCGGGCCACTCGCGAGGCGTCTGGAGGAGCGAGAGCAGCTGCAACACCCGGGCGGGTGTGTCGGTAGTCATACCTACGAGCATGCCGCACGACTAGGACACAATCTGACCTAGTGCCGTCCTACCTTCAGGTCATGACTTCGCACGACGACAACACCCTCAAGGGGCGCGGGACTGTGTCCGGCAGCGGCTCCGCCGCGCGGCGCGACAAGCCGCAGACGACCGGCAGCCGGGACGACTCGGGGACTCCGACGGTGCTTCCCGAACCGTCACCCGACCGAACCCGCTGGCTGGCTCTGGCGATCGTCATGGCCGCAGCCTTCATGGACCTGGTCGACGTGACGATCGTCAACATCGCCATCCCGTCCATCCAGCGGAGTGCAGACGCCTCGGTCAGCCAGATCCAGTGGATAACCGCCGGCTACGCCCTGGCCTTCGCCGCCGGTCTGATCACCGGCGGCCGTCTCGGCGACATCCACGGCCGCAAACGGCTCTTCCTCATCGGTATCGGCGGTTTCACCCTCGCCTCCGCCCTGTGCGGCTTCGCCGCGAACCCGGAGATGCTGGTCGCCTCCCGCCTGCTGCAGGGAGGTATGGCGGCGATGATGGTGCCGCAGGTGCTGTCGATCGTGCACGCCACCTTCCCGGCCCACGAACGCGGCAAGGTGTTCGGCATGTTCGGCGCGGTCGTCGGTCTGGGCGCGGTCTCCGGCCCGCTGCTGGGCGCGCTGCTGACGGAGTGGAACCTTTTCGGCCTCGAATGGCGGCCCATCTTCCTCATCAACCTCCCTGTAGGTGTTCTGGCCTGGATGCTGGGCCGCCGTTTCATCACGGAATCGAAGGCCCCCAAGGCCCTGAAACTGGACCTCGTCGGTGTCGCCCTGGTCTCGCTCGGTCTGCTGATGCTGCTGTACCCGCTCACACGCGGCCGTGAGCTGGGCTGGCCGCTGTGGGGGTACGGCTGTATGGCCGGTGCGCTCGTCGTCTTCGTGGCGCTGGTGTCGTACGAAAAACGGAAGGCGGCCGGCGACGGTTCCCCGCTCATCGAGCTGTCCCTCTTCCGGGTGAAGAGCTTCGCGGCGGGCATCGCCGTACAGACCGTCTTCGGTGTCGCGCTCGGCATCTTCTTCCTGGTCTGGACGCTGTACATGCAGATCGGCCTGGGCTGGAGCCCGCTGCGAGCCGGGCTCACCGGCGTGCCGTTCTCCCTCGCGGTGTCGACGGCGGCCGGGATGTCGGTGCAGAAGCTGGTCCCGAGGTTCGGGCGGAAGGTGCTCCAGGCGGGCGCGCTGGTGATGGGAGCGGGCGTGCTGCTCTATCTGTGGGAGGCACACCGGTACGGCCTCGCCATCGCCTCCTGGCAGATGGCGCTGCCGCTGGTCGTCATGGGCGCCGGCATGGGTCTGATCGTCGCCCCGCTGACCGACGCGGTGCTCTCGGAGGTGCCGCGCGAGCACGCCGGATCCGCGTCCGGACTGATCAACACGGTCCAGCAGATGGGTAACGCGCTCGGCCTGGGGCTCGTGTCGGTGGTGTTCTTCGGTGAGATCGGCGACCGGCTGGCCCCGGCGCAGGTCGGGCCGGCCTTCGTGCACGCTTTCCAGCACGCGCTGTGGTGGGTCGCCGGGATCATGGTCGCGATCTTCCTGCTGATGTCCGCCCTGCCGAAACGGCCCGCGCAGCATGTCGAAGGGGCGGCGGACGCCGAGCCGCCGACGCTGAGTAGGGAACCCGAACTGGTGCCCTGACCAGGCGCGACGAGGGCCCGACACCGACCAGGTGCCGGGCCCTCGCGCTGTCCGCGAGGACCTGTCACAGGACCCTTCGTGCAGGGTCGGAAGTCCGTTCATGCCCGATTGAAATCCGAACCTGTTTACTTTCCAGAAATCCGGGCGTAGCCTCCCAGTGAAACCACACGTTCGGGCATCACTCGGAAGTGAACGGACGCCAGCAACGGGCACCACGAACGGACATCGAGGCGGAGGCCAACGACATGTACGCACCGGAACGGCAGCAGGAGATCCTCCGGCTCGCCCGTGACGGCGGCCGGGTGGACGTGCTGTCGCTCGCCGAGGAGTTCCAGGTCACCGCGGAAACGATCCGCCGCGATCTGAAGGCCCTCGACCGCGCAGGTCTCGTCCGCCGGGTGCACGGCGGTGCCATCCCGGTCGGCCGCCTCGACTTCGAACCGGACCTCACCGAGCGCGAGTCCACCGCCGCCGACGAAAAGGACCGCATCGCCAAGGCCGCCCTCGCCGAACTCCCGGCCGAGGGCACGATGATCCTCGACGCCGGTACGACGGTCGCCCGGGTCGCCGCCGCGATCCCGCTGGAGGCCTCCCTGACCGTCGTCACGCACAGCCTCCCCATCGCCGCCCGCCTCGCCGACCACCCCGGCATCCAGCTCCACCTGGTCGGGGGGCGCGTACGCCACCGCACGCGCGCCGCCGTGGACGCCTGGGCGCTCCGCGCGTACGGAGAGATCCGCGCCGACGTGCTGTTCGTGGCGGCGAACGGCTTCTCCGCCGAGCACGGTCTGACCACCCCGGACCTCGCCGAGGCCGCGGTCAAGCGGGCCGCGGTCGCCGCCGCCCGCCGCGTCGTGCTGCTGGCCGACTCCTCCAAGCACGGTCAGGAGCACTTCGCCCGCTTCGGAGACCTGAGCGATGTGGACCTGCTGATCACCGACAGCGGGCTGAGCCCCGAAGACGCCGCCGCGATCGAGCGCGGCGGCACGGAAGTAGTGCGCGCATGATCCTCACCGTCACCCCCAACCCCTCCCTCGACCGCACCTATGAGGTCCAGGCCCTGAAGCGCGGCGAGGTCATCCGTGCCGACACCGAGCGCATGGACCCCGGCGGCAAGGGCGTGAACGTCTCGCGCGCCGTCGCGGCCGCCGGGCGGCGTACGGTCGCCGTTCTGCCCCTGGGTGGTGCGCCGGGGGCGCTCATCGCCGATCTGCTCGACGCGCAGGGCATCGAGGTCGCGCCGGTCCCGATCACCGGAGCCACCCGTTCCAACATCGCACTCGCCGAGTCCGACGGGGTGCTCACCAAGATCAACGCGCCGGGTCCGGAGCTCTCCGCGGCCGAGCAGGCCCTGCTCCTGGTCACCGTCCGCGAGCAGTCCCGCGATGCCGACTGGATCGCGTGCTGCGGGAGCCTGCCCCGGGGGCTGGCGCCCTCGTGGTACGCCGATGTCGTCACGGAGGCGCACGCGGGGGGCGCGCGCATCGCGCTGGACACCTCGGGGCGTGCGCTGCTGGAGGCGCTGCCCGCGCGGCCGGACGTGGTGAAGCCCAACGCCGAGGAGCTCGCGGAAACCGTCGGGCGCCCCCTGGCGACCGTGGGCGACGCACTGAAGGCGGCCGAGGAGGTGCGCGGCATGGGCGCACGCGCCGTGCTCGCGAGCCTGGGCGCCGACGGACAGCTCCTCGTGGAAGACGCGGGCGCCTGGTTCGCCACCGCCCACGTGGACATCGTCCGCAGCAACGTCGGCGCCGGCGACTCCTCCCTCGCCGGCTTCCTGGTCGCCGGCGGCACCGGCCCCGAGGCCCTCGCCTCCGCCGTCGCCCACGGCGCCGCCGCCGTCCAGCTCCCCGGCAGCGTCATGCCGACCCCCACCGACCTGGACCCGGCGGCGGTGACCGTCACGGCCGAGATCCCCCTCGACCGCGAACTGACGGAGCCCGTGTCATGACCCCTCTGACCCGCCGCCGTACGCCCACCCCGCCCCGGCCATGGCGAGACTCCCCGTCACTCACCACGGCCGCCACCCCCACCGCTTCCCCCCACAGCACCCCCGTCCCCCTCTCCGCCCACCCCTCTCCCCGGGCGATACGCGTGCATAGGAGCCCGCGATGAGCCACATGATCACCGCGGACCTGGTCGACCTCGACCTGTCCGCCAGCACCAAGGAAGCGGCGGCACGCGCCCTCGCCGAACGCATGGTGGCCCAGGGCCGGGTGACCGACCTGGAAGGCTTCCTCGGCGACGTGGCCGCCCGCGAGGCCCAGATGCCGACCGGCCTCGACGGCGGCATCGGCATCCCGCACTGCCGCAGCACCCACGTCACCGAGCCGACCCTCGCCTTCGGCCGCAGCGCCGCAGGCATCGACTTCGGTGCCCCGGACGGCCCGGCCGACCTGATCTTCCTGATCGCGGCCCCGGCCGGCGCCGACGACGCCCATCTCACCATCCTCTCCTCGCTGGCCCGCCAGCTGATGAACACCGACTTCACCTCGGCCCTGCGCGCGGCGACCGACGGGGACACGGCCGCGGCACTGATCCGCGGGGACGAGACCCCGAGCGCGCCCCAGGCGCCGTCGGCTGCGCGGGAGGGCGCGGACGCGGACGTGAGCGCGAGCGGCTCGACGACTGCCGGGAGCGAGGACTCGGGCACGGGTGCGAACGCTACGGCGAGCGCTGCTCAGGGCGCTGTGAGCGCCGCGGGCGCCGCAGGCGCAGCCAGCCAGGCGGGCGCCTCCGAAGACACCGCTGCGGCGCCGGTGGCGGCCTCCGCCTGCGCCGCAGCGGCCACTACGGCGCAGGCGCCAGGAGCATCCGCCCCGGCGCAGGCAAACCCGGCGGGTGCCGGCTCCGCCTCGGACTCCGGCGAGCGCCCCTTCCGGATCGTCGCTGTCACCTCCTGCCCGACCGGCATCGCGCACACCTACATGGCAGCCGAGTCCCTGGAGAACGCGGGCCGCGAGGCGGGCGTCGAACTCATCGTCGAAACCCAGGGCTCGGCCGGCTTCACCCGGCTGGACCCGGCGGTGATCGCGGCGGCGGACGGCGTGATCTTCGCGCACGACGTCCCCGTACGCGACAAGGACCGCTTCGCCGGCAAACCCACCCTCGACGTCGGAGTGAAGGCCGGAATCAACCGACCCGCCGAACTCATCACGGAGGTGCGCGAGAAGGCGGCGCGCGGCGAGACGAGCGCCCCGGCGCCCGCGTCGGGCAATACGCCGGTCGAGCGCGCGGGCGACTCCACCGAGGGATACGGCACCAGGCTCCGCAAGTGGCTGATGAGCGGCGTGAGCTACATGGTTCCGTTCGTCGCCGCGGGCGGCCTCCTCATCGCCCTCGGCTTCGCGATCGGCGGTTACAAGATCAACAAGGCGCCGTCGGTGATGGACCACTTCGTGTGGACCCAGGCCGACAGCTGGGGTGCCCTGCTGTTCCAGATCGGCGCCGTGGCCTTCGGCTTCCTGGTGCCGGTCCTGGCCGGCTACGTCGCCTACGGCATGGCCGACCGCCCCGGCCTGGTCCCCGGCTTCGTGGGCGGCGCGATCTCACTCACCATCAACGCGGGCTTCCTCGGCGGCCTGGTGGCCGGCCTGATCGCCGGCGGCGTGGTGATGGCCATCCAGAAGATCAACATCCCCGCGGCCCTGAGGGGCATCATGCCGGTGGTGGTGATCCCGCTGATCTCCTCGGCGATCGTCGGATTCCTGATGTTCGTCGTCATCGGCAAGCCCATCGCCACCGCCCAGAAGGGTCTCACCAGCTGGCTGAACGGCCTCACCGGCACCAACGCGATCCTGCTCGGCGCCCTGCTCGGCCTGATGATGTGCTTCGACCTGGGCGGCCCGGTCAACAAGGTCGCTTACACCTTCGCCACCGCCGGCATCGCCGTCTCGAACCCCAGCGACTCCGCGATGAAGATCATGGCCGCGGTGATGGCGGCCGGCATGGTCCCGCCGCTGGCGATGGCCCTGGCCACCACCGTGCGGGGCAAGCTGTTCACGCACACCGAGCGCGAGAACGGCAAGGCCGCCTGGGTCCTCGGCGCCTCCTTCATCTCCGAGGGCGCGATCCCGTTCGCCGCCGCGGACCCGCTGCGGGTCATCCCGTCCGCCATGGTGGGCGGCGCGCTCACCGGCGCCCTCTCGATGGCCTTCGGCGCCACCCTGCGCGCCCCGCACGGCGGCATCTTCGTCGTCCCGCTGATCGGCAACCCGCTGCTGTACCTCATCGCCATCGCGGCCGGCGTCTGCGCCACCACGGCCCTGGTCGTCCTCCTCAAGGGCATGCGCAAGCAGACCCCCGAAAGCCCGGCCACCGACCCCGCCACGAACGCGGCCAACCCGACGAAGGGGAGCAAGCAGCCCGTGGCGGCCTGACCAGCGCACCGCCCCTCGCCGCACCTTGTCCCTTTAGTTCGCTGTGAGTTGTTCACGGCACCTGCGAGATACGTCACGGTCCGGGATCAAAGTCCCGGACCGTGGTGTGTACTGGGACGCATGCTTGAGCACGCCCCGACTCTCCAGCTGATCGGCGTGGTCGTCCTCGCCGTGGCCGCCGTCGCCTGGACCGTCGTCCTGATGCGCCTGCTGCGCCGCACGAGCCTCCAGACTCCCACGCGGCGCACCCCCACCGCTCTCCCGGCCCTGCCGCGCCAGCGGCGGATGGGCCCCGCTCTGGAGTCCGTCGAGCTGACCCCCGCCGAGCAGGACGCCTTCGCGGGCCTGGCACGGCAACTCGCCAACGGCTGACGACGAGAAAAGGCCCCGAACCCTCAAAGCGCCCTTCACGCCGGGCGCACACCGCTACGCGCGCTACCCCTGCCGCGCCGCGCGCCGTTCCATCGCGTCCCGGGCTGCGTCCTCCGACATGTACACCTCGCACATGTGCCGCCCGTCCGGCGTCGCCGTGTGCTCGACCTCCCACAGGGAGATCTCACGGTCGTCCGGCAGCAGGAACGCGTGCTCATACAGCGCGTAGCTCAGCCCCGCACGCCCGGCGCGCCCCGGGCGCCCGAACGCCTGCGTGATCTCGTGTGCGGTCGCGGTCGCCAGCAGTGCCGCCGTCTCCGCATCGGGCCGGTCTGGATTCTCCGCACGGCGCAGGAGCCGGCGCGCGTGGTCGGCCGAGTCATCGGAGGCGAACACGTGCCGGGGCTCCGGAATCGCCCACAGCCGCATCAGCGCGGGCAGCTCGAACTCCGGAGTGTCCGGCGACAGTCCGAGCCGCGCCGTGGCCGTCTGCAGCTCTTCCTCGTCGACGTACACCTCGTGCTCCGGGGCGGCGCCCGGCGTCGGGTTGTGTACGAGCTCCCACAGCGTGACCGCACTGCCGTCGGCGAGCAGCCAGGTGTGCCGGTACGTCTCCCGGTGCAGCCCCGCGCTGTGGTACGCCGAGTGCAGCGAACTGTCGTGCGCCAGCGCGCAGTCGAGCCGCCGTATCACGTCGTCGGGCAGCTCGAAGGAGTTCAGGGCGCGACCGAGGAGTCGCGCGAGATGCTCCTCCGGAGACTCGGGCGACTCGGCTGGTTCGTACGCTGCTGTCTCGTACGGAACGCTCAAGGCATCTCCCGGCGTTGCTGCATGTCACCTTGTGGGTGCATACCGTAGCCCCTCAGCCGGGCATCATGTCCGGGAACCGAGAAAACGTATGCCGGGAAAACGCGCGGGCCGCGCAAGAAGTTCCCGCGCGGCCCCACGTGGCGTCAAAAGCTGCCGTAAAAGCTCCCGTTCAGACGGCACTTCCGGCGGCCCAGGCGCTCCACGACATGTTCCAGCCGTTGAGCCCGTTGTCCGGAGCGACCGTCGTGTCGGGGGAGTTCTTCACGATCACAACGTCCCCGACGAGCGTGTTGTCGAAGAACCACTTGGCCGAGGTCGCCCCCTGCGCGCCCTGCACGTCCGCGAGGCCGATGCAGCCGTGGCTGGTGCCCTGCCGGCCGAACGGCGGGTCGCCCTTGCTGTACCAGTAGTTGCCGTGGATGAACGTCCCCGACGACGTCAGCCGCATCGCGTGCGGCACGTCCGGGATGTCGTACTCGCCGCCGAAGCCGACCGTCGAGCCGTTCATGCGGGTCTGCACGAACTTCTCGGAGATCACCATCTGCCCGTTGTACGTGGTGTGCTGCGCGCTGCCCGCGGAGATCGGCACCGACTTGATCGTCTTGCCGTCCCGCACCACCGTCATCGTCTGCGTGTTGGCGTCGACCGTGGAGACCTGCGACCGCCCGATGGTGAAGGAGACGGTCTTCTTCTGCACTCCGTAGACGCCCTTCGCGCCCTCGACCCCGTCCAGGTCGATCTTCATCGTGACTTTGGAACCGGCCTTCCAGTACTCCTGCGGCCGGAAATCCAGCCGCCGGTCCCCGAACCAGTGCCCCACCACCTGCTGACCACCACTGGAGTTGACCGTGATGTGCGACTGCACGGCCTTCTTGTCGCTGATCGACTTGTCGAACGTGAACGACACCGGCATACCCACTCCGACCGTGGCGCCGTTGTCCGGCGTGTAGGTGCCGATGAAGCTGTTCGCCGACGTGACGGTGGTGAAGATGGAATTGGCGGCCGCCGTACGCCCGTCCGCGTCCTTCGCGGTCGCACCTATCTCGTACTTCGTCCCGCGCTCCAGCTGCTCCTTCGGCTTCCAGCTGCTGCCGTCCGCCGATATCGCCCCGGTCACGGCCTGCCCCGTCCCCGCCACGGTCATCTTCACGTCGGTCAGCTTGCCGCCGCTGACCTTCACGCCGGTCGCGTTGATGGATGCGTCGGTCGAACCGTCCTTGGCCGAGATCACGATGTTCGCCGTCGACGTCTTGGGGGAGTCCTTGCCGTCGCTGGTCGCATTGGCGCTGCCACCACAAGCGGTCAGGGTGAGGGCGCCGACCATCAGGGCGGCACAGGCCCCCAGTGCGCGCCGCGCTGTAATGTCCGGCGTTGTCACGGGATGCTCCAGGTTCATGTGATGTGCGTGATCCGTTCCAGTGCGTGGAGAAAGAGGGCACTGGCGCCGGGGAAGGTTCCCTCCCGCTCCCGTGAACGCCATCACGTGACAAAACCGCGACAATTCGAGCCCGGCGGGGGAGTCCCGCCCCGGCCCTCAGCACGCCGCCGCCCCAACGCGGTCCGCCGCGCCGACCCTTGGGCGACGCGCGGGTGACGCGCGCACTGGTGAGGGCGCACCTCTGCGCCCTCACCACCCCTACCGCGCCCCGTACAACTCCCTGTATGACGGCCATGTCCCGCCCGGCCCGTCCACCGACTCGGCGGCGCGCACCCCCCGCACGATCGCGCGCGTCACGACATCCGCGCCGGCGGCAAGGATCTCATTGAGCCCCAACGGGTGCTCGGCGAGCGAGCGTGCACCGGTCGCCAGCGCGAACACCGTGTCCCCGTCGTGCAAGAGGTGCACCGGCCGAACGGCGCGCGCGATCCCGTCGTGCGCCGTGCCCGCCAGCTTCTGTGCCTGCGCTTTGGAGAGGTTCGCGTCGGTCGCGACCACCGCCAGCGTCGTGTTGAGCGGGGGCGGCGCCTTCCTGACGGCGGCTTCGTCGAGGCGCCGGCGCGCGGCCTCGTGCACGCTCTCCTCGGGATACTCCACCCGCCCCTGACACAACTCCCCGTACAGCGCCCCCGACTCGGGCTCGATCACCGACCCCGCAGCGTTCACGACCGCCAGCGCGGCCACGGTGATCCCCGAGTCGAGGACCGAGCTCGCGGTGCCCACCCCGCCCTTGATCTGTCCCGCCACGGCGCCCGCGCCGGCCCCGACGCACCCCTCCGGCACCCGCGCCCCAGGCGCAGTCTCCGCCGCGGCCTCCACCGCCGCGCGTCCCGTGCCCGCGTCCGGTCGCGCGCGGAAGTCTCCGCCGCGCCCCAGATCGAAGACGCACGCGGCGGGCACAACCGGCACGACGTGTGCCGGGTCCGTCCCCACCCGCACCCCGCGCCGCTGCTCCTCCAGCCAGGCCATCACACCGGACGCCGCGTCGAGCCCGTACGCGCTGCCGCCGGTCAGCACCACCGCATCGACCCGGTTCACGACGTTGCGCGGGTCGAGCGCGTCGGTCTCCTTGGTGCCGGGGCCGCCGCCGCGCACGTCCACAGCGACGACTGCGCCGTCGTCCGGAGCAAGAACGACCGTGGTGCCGGTGAGCCAGCCGTCCCCGCTGCGGGTGGCGTGCCCCACCCGCACTCCGGCGACGTCCGTGATTGCGTCAACTGTCATGGACGCCAGTCTCGCCCCTGCAGGCGCCGCTGAGGACTCAGGCGGCCGGCGCGGTGGCGCTCGCCGCGCGCTCCCGGCCGGTCATGCGCGCCGTCAGCGTCACTCCGGTCGCGACCGCGGCCGCGGACACGAGCCCCGCCGCGAGCACCGCCCAGTCGCCCAGGAAGGTGCAGCAGATCACCAGCAGCGCCGTGACCGGCAGCACCAGCTGCTGGGCGATGCCGACTTTGAAGTGCCTTGAGTGGAGCGCCCAGACGGTCAGCAGGTACAGCGCCGTGGGCAGCGTCACGGCTGCAGACGCGGACAGCGTGGAGATGTGGTTCTTGCCGACCGCGTGTTCGACGGCCACCTCCAGGCCGGCGCCGATCGCCGCGGCGGAGGCGAAGATCAGGTAGTGCCCGTAGCCCCACAGGAACGCCTGCCCGTTGGAGCGCAGATGGCCGTGGATGGGCACAACGAAGTAGATCCACCACGCGGAGAAGACGATCAGGAGCCCGCCCGCCGCGATCGGAAGCAACTCGCCCAGCGCATCGTGTTCGTCCACGGCCGACTTCACGGCGAAGGTTGCCGCGGAGATCGTCTCACCGAGCACGATGATGGTGAACAGGCCGTACCGTTCGGCGATGTGGTGGGGATGCCAGGCGGTCCCGTAGTTCTTCTCGGCGAACAGCGGCACGCACATTTCCACGATCGCCATCACGAGGAACACCCAGGGCCGCGCGGGCCCGGGCAACACCACCAGTCCGAGCCAGCCGACCAGGCACAGCAGCACACCGCACGCGTACCGCAACGCCATGGCTCTCTCGGCGCCCTCGGCTGATCTCGCGGCTCTCAGCCACTGCGCGGCCATCGCCAGCCGCATGATCAGGTAGCCGAGCCAGACCACCAGGTAGTCGTGACGCTGAAAGGCCTGGGAGATTCCGGCGGCCAGCACCAGGACACCGGCGATCTGCACCAGGGTGACGACCCGGTAGAGCGCGTCGTCGTTGTCGTACGCCGAGGCGAACCAGGTGAAGTTCATCCAGGCCCACCAGATGGCGAAGAACTGCATGGCGTAGTTGAGGATGCCGTCGCCCGCATGCCCCTCGGCGACGGCGTGCACCAGTTGCACACCCGCCTGCGCGATCGCCACGACGAAGCACAGGTCGAAGAAGAGCTCTAGCGGCGAGGAGACCCGGTGCGCCTCGTCGCGTCCGCGCGCGGTGAGCCGCCGCAGCGGTCCGGAGGATTGTGGTGCGCCCGGGGAGACGGGCGCCGGAGCGGAACTCGACGTCATGCCTCCCAGGACAGCAGAAAACCGCCTCCAAATCTTGTGAACGAATTCACAAACGAGGGAGGGTCCAAAGCCCCGAACGAACCCCCAGGTCAGGGTGCGCTTCTTTGCCTTGGACCGACGCGGGCCGGGACTTACGGGCATGGATCCGGGACCAACGCGGCGTCCGGGCCGTCTCTCACGGGCGTGCAATGGACTCGCAGCGACCCCCCGATGCGGAAGGTGCGGATCATGACCGCCACGCCTGCGGAAATCACCACGTTCCCCTTGCGGAAGATGCCGCGGGAACCGCTCCGACGCCCGTGGACGCCTGGACCGGCTTCCGGGGCGGACACCGGCGCGACACGTCCTGCTTCCTGGGCGTCCGCGCGACCGACGCGTTGCTGCGCGACACCGACATGGTCCTGCTCGACATCAAGCCCTCCGCCTGCGGCGAGCGCTCCGCCCGGACGCTCGGGCCAGGGCCGTACCCTTGAGGCATGAGCACCGCCCCCGAATCCGAGCCCAGCGATCCGAAGCCCGCGCTGGTCTTCGACGACCCGCTGGACCAGCAGTCCTCGGACGACACCGATCGCGGCTGGGGCGAGCGCACGGACGGCGACAGCGCCGCCGACCTGAAGCGCTTCCTCGACGAGAAGCCGCCCCACCACCTCTGAACCGTCCGCAGGAGCGCGGCTAGCGCTCGTCGTGCCCGGACCCGCGCTGCGCGACCAAGGCGTCGCGGATCTCCTTGAGCACCTCCAGCTCGGTCACCTCGATGGCCTCCTGCGTGCCCGCGCGCGCCTTCTTGCGGGCCTCCTGCCGTGCCAGATACTTGGACATCGGCAGCACCATCAGGAAGTACACCACCGTGGCCGTGATCACGAAGGTCAGGGCGGCGCCGAGCACGGAGCCCCACATCAGCTGGATGCCGTGCGTCCCCTTGCACGAGGGGCTGAGACACGTGCTGTAGTTGTCCAGGTTCTGTGTGCCGATCGCGCCGACCAGCGGGTTGATGATCCCTTTCACCACCGAGTTCACGATGTTCGTGAACGCGGCTCCGATGACCACCGCGACTGCCAGATCGACGACGTTGCCGCGCATCAGAAAGGCCTTGAAGCCCTGCCAGACGCTCGGTTCCTGCTTCGCGCTCACCTAGGGAACTCTCCTCGCATGCACAGGTTGTGGAACGAAACGCTCCGCAACCTACGGCACGGTGAGGCCATTGTGTCCAGTTCGATCGCTCGATCCAGCGACTTGACAGCAAGTCGCCGAGAAATTGTCCGAGTCGGTTCAGCACAGCGTCACCGCCAGGCGTGCCGTGGCGCTCGCGCCGACGAGCCGTGCCGCAGCGGCACGCGGCACCGACAACACGACCAGCGCCCCGCTCTCGGCTCCGCCCTCCACAGGCTCGGGCACCTTGGTCACCCGTACACCGCGCGCGAGCACCCGGGCGACGCCTCCGGCCGAGGGGTCCTCGGCGGCGATCACGTCGACGCGGTCACCGGGCCGTAGGAGCTGGACCGCGGCCGCATCGGCGATCCGCACCGGCGCCGCCACTGTCTCCACGGCCGAGTGCCGGCGTACGTGCTCTGTGACCGGGTGACCGCGGGCCTGTTCCGCGCGGTGCGGTTCGGGGGCGGTGTACGGTCCCGCGGCGACGAGCGCGGCCGCGGTCACCGCGAGGCCGGCCGCGATGGCCCGCCTGCGGTGCCGTACGAGCCGCTGCAGCTGGTAACGCCCCCCGCGTACGCGTACCGGAGGGAACTGCGGAACGTCACAGGTCGCGGGGGCGTCCGTGCCCAGCGGGCGCGGGAGCCGAAGGGGAGGGGGGAAAGGAGAGCGGTTGGGTGGGGCAGAAGAGCGAGAGTGCGGAGAAGGAGGAAAGGGACGAGAGGGCCAGGGCGAAGTCGGGGACGGATTCGAGGACGACGAGGACCGAGGCATGAGGATCACCGCCTGCGACGAGGATTTCGGCTTGCGATGCCACGATGAGGCCTCGCGCCGAACCCCGCCGGAGCCGGTGGATCACGGACGGGTTGTGGACAACTCGCCCACCCGAACGGGGAATTCCGCGTGGTTGCCCACCGGCTCGTCCGGTGTTTGTCCACAGGGTGTTTGTCCACAGGGTGCTTGTACACACCACCGCGGGAACTGCTCGCGCGTGCGTTACGGCAGCTCGAAGCCCGGATCCATCCCGCCGAGTGCGTTCACGCACAGACAGTCCCGCGCCCCGGTCTCCGGCAGTGCCGCCACGGCGTCGAACAGCACGCCGCGCAGCCGGTCCACGTTCGCGGCGAAGACCTGCAGCACCTCTTCGTGCGAGACACCCTCGCCGGTCTCGGCGCCGGCGTCCAGGTCGGTGACCAGGGTGAGCGACGTGTAGCACAGCTCCAGTTCCCGGGCGAGCGCCGCTTCGGGGTGACCGGTCATGCCCACGACCGACCAGCCCTGCGCCTGGTGCCACAACGATTCGGCGCGCGTCGAGAAGCGCGGCCCCTCGACCACGACCAGCGTGCCGCCATCCACCGGTTCCCAGTTCCGCCCCCGGGCAGCCTTCAGGGCGACCGTCCGTCCGGTGGGGCAGTACGGGTCGGCCATGGAGACGTGCACGACATTCGGCACCGTGCCGTCAGGCAGCGGCAACCCGTCGAAGTACGTCTGCGCCCGGGACTTCGTACGGTCCACGAACTGGTCCGGCACCAGCAGGGTGCCGGGGCCGTACTCGGGCCGCAGCCCGCCCACCGCGCAGGGGCCGAGAACCTGACGTACGCCGACGGAGCGGAGCGCCCACAGGTTGGCGCGGTAGTTGATGCGATGCGGCGGCAGGTGGTGGCCGCGGCCGTGCCGGGGCAGGAAGGCGACCCGCCGGCCGGCGATCTCGCCGAAGAAGAGGGAGTCGCTGGGCGGCCCGTACGGGGTGTCCACCTGGACCTCGGTCACGTGGTCGAGGAACGAGTAGAAGCCTGAACCACCGATTACGCCGATCTCTGCGTTCGCCATGACCAGCACACTAGCGGGCGGCAAAACAGCAGGGGAGCCGGTGCCGTTGAGCGCCGAAGACCCTGCCGTCGCACGACGGCAGGGTCCGGGGAAGAGATGTCAGGCCGCGGAGCTGCTGGCGGAGCTCGACGAGGACGGCTTGGAGTCGGATGAGGAGGAGCCGGCCGACGACGTGCTCGACGACTTCGACGCCGGGCTGCTGCTCGACGTGGAGCCGCGGGAGTCGTTGCGGTAGAAGCCGGAGCCCTTGAAGACGATGCCGACCGCGGAGAACACCTTCTTCAGGCGGCCACTGCAGTTGGGGCACTCGGTCAGGGCGTCATCGGTGAACTTCTGCACCGCCTCAAGGCCCTCGCCGCACTCGGTGCACTGGTACTGGTAGGTCGGCACTGTCTTCCTCCTGGCACTCTCACTCAATGAGTGCTAACGACGGTCCATAGTGACGCATTCCCGGGGATCAGTCCACCGTCACCGGCACGCGGTGACCGACGCCACGTGCGACGGTGCGGTTCTGCTGCCGTGCGACCAGCCTCGATCGCCGCGCCAGCAGGGTCGCCAGCGCGAGCACCGTGCCGGCCATCGGCACCAGGAATCCCGCGCCGCCCCACAGACGGTCCTCCAGCTGTCCGGCAACCGTGACGGCGGCCGCCTGCCCGAGTGCGACCGCGCCGGTCAGCCAGGTGAAGGCCTCCGTGCGGGCACCGGCCGGGACCAGGCTCTCGACCAGCGTGTAGCCGGTGATCAGCGCTGGCGCGATGCACATGCCGACCAGCAGGCCGAGCCCGGCGAGCAGCAGCACCGAGTGCGCCGTCCACAGGGCGGACGCGATGATCGCGAGCGCCGTGTAGCCGACGACCAGGCGGCGCTGGGGAGCGGTCTTCCAGGCGATGGCGCCGCAGACGATGCCGGACAGCATGTTTCCGGCGGCGAAGACGCCGTACAGGACGCCGTTCAGGCCGGGCTCGCCGATCGACTCCGTGAACGCCGCCAGCGACACCTGCATGCCGCCGAAGACGGACCCGATACCGAGGAAGGTCACGACCAGCACGCGCACGCCCGGCACGCGCAACGCGGAGGCGTGCTGCACGCGCGCGTGCCCGCTCTCACCGGTCACCGGCGGCTGCGTGCCCTTTTGCGCGGCGAACAGCAGACCGCCGACGAGGGTCAGCGCGCCCTCCGTGACCAGGCCTGCCGCCGGCGTCACGGTGGTGCACAGCGCGGTCGCCAGCAGCGGACCGAAGACGAAGGTGAGCTCGTCCGTGACCGACTCGAACGCCGCCGCGGTGGTCATCAGGGGTGAGCCCTGCAGCTTCACGCCCCAGCGCGCACGCACCATGGGGCCGACCTGCGGCACCGAGGCGCCGGTCGGGACGGCCGCCAGGAACAGCGCCCACAGGGGTGCGTGCGCCAGCGCGAGCGCCGTCAGCGACAGGCCCGACACCGTGTGCACCAGAACGCCGGGCATCAGCACGGCGCGCTGGCCGTAGCGATCGGCGAGGCGGCCGCTGTACGGCGCGAACAGCGCCATGGAGACACCGGTGACGGCTGCGGTGGCGCCTGCGGCGCCGTACGAGCCGGTGGTGTGCTGCACCAGCAGCACGATGGAGATGGTGAGCATCGCGAACGGCTGGCGTGCCGCGAAGCCGGGGAGCAGGAAGGTCCAGGCGCCGCGGGTGCGCAGCAGCTGTCCGTATCCCGGGCGGGACGAGACCGGGGAGGTCTTCTCCGGTTCGGTGGTGGTGACCGTGGATACCACGGCCCGTGCCTTTCTGCCGCCTGGTAGCGCGGGCCTGGAGTGGGCCAAGGCGCCGAGAGCTGTCCTCTTGCGCGGACTGCGGTAGATGCCGGCGCCCACTGCGGGTGGGGGCGGTGCGGCCGCCATACGGTCGCGCCAGCTCTGCGTCAGGCAGAGTTGGTTCGATCAGGGTGCCCTTCATGGTACAGGGAACACTGCCTTCCCTGTCTGTGAAAACGAGCACCATGGGCGTGAGCACCTGGGAATTCACGGGACGTGAACCCTGAGATCAGGATATGAACCCTGAGGGAAGACCTCCTAACGCGAACTGCCTGCCCCGTTCGCCCCCAGCCAGCCCGCCAGCTTGCCGCCGTGGGCGACTGCGCGCAGGCGTCGCTCCGCCGCGTCGCGCACCGGGTCGGTGGCGACGACGAGCAGCTCGTCGCCCTGGCGCAGCACCGTCGTGGGCAGCGGAACAAACGATTTTTCTTCGCGGACGACGAGGGTGACGGCGGCGCCGGGCGGCAGGCGCAGCTCGCTGACTTCCACGCCGTGCATCCGGGAGCGCTCGGGGACCGAGATGGACAGCAGGTGCCCGCGAAGCCGCTCCAGGGGCGCCGACTCGATGCCGAGGTCGGAGGCCTCGCCCTCCTCGCCCAGGCGCAGCTTGCGCGCCAGCCACGGCAGGGTCGGCCCTTGGACGAGGGTGTAGACGACGACCAGGACGAAGACGATGTTGAAGATGCGACGGCTGTCGGCGACGCCGTTCACCATCGGGATGGTGGCCAGAATGATGGGCACGGCGCCACGCAGGCCGGCCCAGGACATCAGCGTCTGCTCCTGCCACGGCACGCGGAACGGCGCCAGGCTGAACACGACGCTCAGCGGGCGGGCCACCATGGTCAGGATCAGCCCGATGATGAGAGCGGGCCAGACGTCGTCGCCCAGCTCGTGTGGGGTGACCAGCAGGCCGAGCAGGACGAACATGCCGATCTGGGCGATCCAGCCGAGCCCCTCGGCGAAGCCGCGTGTTGCCGGCCAGTGCGGAAGCTTGGCGTTGCCGAGAACCATCGAGGCCAGGTAGACGGCCAGGAAGCCGCTGCCGTGCGCCAGGGCGCCGGCGGCGTACGCGGTCACGGCGATCGCCATGACCGCGATCGGGTAGAGGCCGGAGGCGGGCAGGGCCACGTGCTTGAGCCCCCAGGAGCCGAACCAGCCCACCGCGAGCCCTATGGCCGCGCCGATGGCCAGCTCCAGGGCTATCTCGCCCAGCAGGACGTACCAGTGCTCGACCGGGCCGGCCGTGGAGAAGGCGACGACCAGGATGACCACCGGGGCGTCGTTGAAGCCTGACTCCGCCTCCAGCGTGCCCGTCACGCGCGCGGGGAGCGGAACTTTGCGCAGCACCGAGAAGACCGCCGCCGCGTCCGTCGACGACACCACCGCGCCGATGATGAGCGCCTGCCGCCACTCCAGCCCGACCAGGTAGTGCGCGCCGGCCGCGGTGACACCCACGCTGACGGCGACGCCGAGGGTCGCCAGGACCGAGGCGGACGACAGGACCGGCTTGATCTCCTTCCACTTCGTGCCGAGACCACCCTCGGCGAGGATCACGACCAGGGCCGCGTACCCCATGACCTGGGTCGCCGCGGCGCTGTTGAAGTGGATTTCGCCGAGGCCGTCCTGGCCCATCAGGACGCCGATCGCCAGGTAGACGAGCAGGCTGGGGAGCCCGCTGCGGGAGGAGATCCGCACGGCCGCGACGGCGACGAGCAGGACCACGGAGCAGACGAGCAAGAGCTGGTTGAGGTGGTGAACAGTCAGCAGCGGTTCCCTTCCTTGGCTCGCGCGCCGGCGCGCGAGCTCACGTACACAAGACCCGAGGCTGCGGCGCACCGCACCCAAGTACTTCGTTACCTTACCTAAGTCTTGACACTTTCTTGACGCTCGTGGGGGCAAGATCGAACGCTCGTGCGCGCTGGTTCCCCACTCCGCGTCAAGCGGCGCAGGGCCCTGCGCCTATGGTTGCTCCAGCGCTCATTCAAAGTCACAGCCCGACCTGCCGCTCGCGTTAGGACAGCAAGGACAGCGATGCCCCCCAACACCACCGCCACAACGGGTGACAAGCCCGCCGAGTCCGGCAGGAAGAAGGGGCGCAAAGCCCGATTGATCGTGCTGGTACTGGTACTGGCCATCATCGGAGGCATCGCCTACGGCGCGTACTGGTCGATCAGCACCGTCCGTGCCTCCTTCCCGCAGACCAAGGGCTCGATCACGCTCGACGGCCTGTCGGGGCCGGTCGACGTCAAGCGGGACGGCAACGGCATCCCGCAGATCTACGCGTCCTCTGACGAGGACCTGTTCATGGCGCAGGGCTACGTGCAGGCGCAGGACAGGTTCTACGAGATGGACGTGCGCCGGCACATGACGTCCGGGCGCCTGTCGGAGATGTTCGGCAAGGGCCAGGTCAAGAACGATGAGTTCCTGCGCACCCTCGGCTGGGACCGGATCGCCGAGCAGGAGTACGACACCAAGCTGTCGGCCTCCACGAAGAAGTACCTCCAGGCGTACGCCAAGGGAGTCAACGCCTACCTTCAGGGCAAGGACGGCAAGGACATCTCCCTCGAGTACGCCGCTCTGGGCTTCACCAACGACTACAAGCCGGAGAAGTGGACCCCGGTCGACTCCGTCTCCTGGCTGAAGGCGATGGCCTGGGACCTGCGCGGCAACATGCAGGACGAGATCGACCGCGCGCTGATGACCAGCCGGCTCGGCCCGCAGCAGATCCAGGATTTGTACCCGGAGTACCCGTACAGCCGCAACAAGCCGATCGTCCAGGAGGGCCAGTACAACCAGCTGACCAAGTCCTTCCGGCAGAGCGGCGGCACGGGCACCTCTCAGGGCACCGGCACGACGGGCGCGACCGGTAAGGCCGGCGGCGCCACAAGCGCCTCTGGGGCCACGAAGGGCGCGACCAGCTCCTCCGCCTCGTCCACGACCGGATCGACGCTCACAAGCCAGCTGGCGGGCCTCTACAACGTCCTGGACAATGTCCCGACCGCCGTCGGCGTGAACGGCCAGGGCATCGGCTCCAACTCCTGGGTGGTGTCCGGGAAGTACACCATCACCAAGAAGCCGCTGCTCGCCAACGACCCGCACCTGTCGGCGTCGCTCCCGTCCGTCTGGTACCAGATGGGCCTGCACTGCCGCAGCGTCTCCAGCACATGCCAGTACGACGTGACCGGCTACACCTTTGCCGGCATGCCCGGTGTGATCATCGGTCACAATGCCGGCATCGCCTGGGGCATGACCAACTCCGAGGTCGACGTTACCGACCTCTACCTGGAGAAGGTGAGCGCGAACGGCTACCTGTACGACGGCAAGGTCCGGCCGTTCAAGACCCGCGAGGAGACCATCAAGGTCGCCGACGGCACGTCCAAGACGATCGTCGTGCGCCAGACCCAGGACGGCATGCCACTGCTGTCCGACCGCGACGACGAACTCGTCCAGGTCGGCAAGCGAGCCACGGTCAACACCGCCGCCCCCGACCGCGGCGACGGTTACGGCATCGCCCTGAGGTGGACCGCGCTGGACCCGGGCACCTCCATGGACGCCATCTTCGCCATCGACAGGGCGGCCGACTGGAGCGAGTTCCGCCAGGCCGCCGCCCTCTTCGACGTGCCCTCGCAGAACCTGGTCTACGCCGACACCGACGGCCACATCGGCTACACGCTGCCCGGCAAGATCCCCACCCGCTCCGCCGCCGACGATGGCTCCATCCCCGCGCCCGGCTGGGACTCGAAGTACCGCTGGACGGGCTTCATCAAGCAGAACGAGCTCCCCTACGAGTTCGATCCCGAGCGCGGCTACATCGTCACCGCCAACCAGGCCGTGGTCGACAAGGGCAAGTACCCGTACACGCTCACCACGGACTGGGGCTACGGCACCCGCAGTCAGCGCATCACCGACCTGATCGAGTCCAAGATCAAGGACGGCGGCAAGATCTCCACCGACGACATGCGGCAGATGCAGCTGGACAACAGCAGTGAGATCGCCAAGCTCCTGGTGCCCAGGCTGCTGAAGATCAACCTCGACGACAAGAACGTGCGCGAGGCGCAGAAGCTGCTTGAGGGCTGGGACTACACCCAGGACGCCGACTCCGCGGCGGCCGCCTACTTCAACGCCGTCTGGCGCAACATCCTCAAGCTCGCCTTCGGCAACAAGCTCCCCAAGGAGCTGCGCGTCGACGGACAGTGCCTGTCTGTCCCCAAGATCAACAGCACTGGCCCGGTCGACGACAACACCAAGGTGCGCGAGTGCGGCGAGCGCGACACCGACCAGGCGCAGCCGGATGGCGGCGACCGCTGGTTCGAGGTCGTGCGCACCCTGATGGACAAGCCGGACAGCGACTGGTGGAAGACGCCCAAGTCGGGCACCCGTCCGGCCGCGAACAACGTGGACCAGCTCTTCGCGCGCGCCATGATCGACGCCCGCTGGGAGCTGACCGCCAAGCTCGGCAAGGACATCGACACCTGGAGCTGGGGCCGGCTGCACCGCCTGTTCCTGAAGAACCAGACACTCGGCACCGACGGCCCCACGGTCCTGCAGTACATCCTCAACCGCGGCCCCTGGAAGCTCAGCGGCGGCGAGGCCACGGTGAACGCGACCGGCTGGAACGCCGCCGGCGGCTACAACGTCGTCTGGGTGCCGTCCATGCGGATGGTCGTCAACCTCGCCGACCTCGACAAGTCCAAGTGGATCAACCTGACCGGCGCCTCCGGGCACGCCTTCAGTGCGCACTACACGGACCAGACGAGCCTGTGGGCCAAGGGCGAGCTGCTGCCCTGGTCGTTCTCGGACAAGGCGGTCGACCAGAGCACGAGCGACACACTCGTCCTCAAGCCGTGAGCCACTGACGACACGGCACGGGAAGCGGCCCTCCACACGCACGCGTGGAGGGCCGTTTCGTCGTACGGGGCAGTGCCGTATCGATGGCGCGTTGTGCTGTCGGCTGACGCAGCGGGGCGTGGGCGCTCGGTCAGGCGCTCGGGAAGCGGCGCACGCCGGAGGGCGTCACCACCGCGTGCACTGGTTTGTCGTGCGCCTCCGCCGGGACGTGCGCGACGACCTCCGTGTCGTACAGCAGCACCACGAGCCGGGGGTGTGCGCCCGCGCGCTCCAGACGAGCCAGTGCGCGGTCGTACGACCCTCCGCCGCGCCCCAGGCGCATCCCACGCGCGTCGACCGCGAGCCCAGGCAGCAGGACGACGTCCGCGGCTGTGACGGCGTCCGGGCCGAGACGCGTCCCGGAGGGCTCGAAAAGCGCCATTTTCCCGCCGTGTTGGACCTGCGCGAGGGAGCCCGGGCCGGCGTATTCGCCCCAGTCCAGGTCGTTGTCGGGCAGGAGCGCGGGGAGCAGGACCCGCACGCCCCGCGCGCGCAGCGCGTCCAGCAGCGCCGACGTGCCGGGCTCGCTCCCCACGGAGACGTACGCCGCCACCGTGCGCGCATGCGCCAGCTCGGCCAGCTCCAGTGCACGCTCCGCCAGCGCGCGCCCTGTCGCGTCGACGTCATCCTGCGTCAACCTGTTCCTCACCGAGAGGAACTCCCGCCGCAACATGCGCTTGTCAGGCTGGCTCGTGCGTCCGATGTGTTCCACGGGTCGTTCTCGCGTCCTTCTTGATTGTTCAATGCAGTCATAAAGGGTCAACCAATCGGAGCCACAGTTTTCCGACAAAGGCACCGGATATGGTGGCGGGCATGACTCAGTCGCACCCCAGGATCAGCAAGGCTGTCATTCCCGCGGCGGGCCTCGGCACTCGGTTCCTGCCGGCTACCAAAGCCACTCCCAAGGAGATGCTGCCGGTCGTCGACAAGCCCGCGATCCAGTACGTGGTCGAGGAGGCCGTGTCGGCGGGTCTAGACGACGTCCTCATGATCACCGGGCGCAACAAGCGTCCGCTCGAGGACCACTTCGACCGCAACTACGAGCTGGAATCGGCGCTCCAGAAGAAGGGCGACGCCGAGCGGCTGGCGAAGGTGCGGGAGTCCAGCGACCTGGCGACCATGCACTACGTGCGTCAGGGCGACCCCAGGGGACTCGGGCACGCCGTGCTGTGCGCTGCCCCGCACGTCGGCCACGAGCCTTTCGCGGTGCTCCTGGGCGACGATCTGATCGACCCGCGCGACCCGCTCCTCCAGCGCATGATCGACGTACAGGAGCAGCACGGCGGCAGCGTGATCGCCCTCATGGAGGTCGCGCCCGAGCAGATCTACCTCTACGGCTGCGCGGCCGTGGAGGCGACCGCCGACGGCGACGTCGTCAAGGTGACCGGGATGGTCGAGAAGCCGGATCCGGCGGACGCCCCGTCGAACTACGCGATCATCGGCCGCTATGTCCTGGACCCGCACATCTTCGACATACTGCGCAAGACCGAGCCGGGCCGCGGCGGAGAGATCCAGCTCACCGACGCCCTCCAGCAGCTCGCCGTGGACGAGAAGGTCGGCGGACCGGTGCACGGCGTCGTCTTCAAGGGCCGCCGCTATGACACCGGCGACCGTGGCGACTATCTGCGTGCCATTGTCAGACTCGCGTGCGAACGTGAAGACCTGGGCCCGGACTTCCGGACCTGGCTTCGCAGTTACGTAGCCGAGGAGATGCAGCAATCTTGAGCAGCGCCGCGACCCGCCCCGCCGGCCCGGACCACCTGTGGTCGGTGGACGAGCACCTGGAGGACATCCTCGAGACCGTCCGCCCCCTCGAACCCATCGAGCTGCAGCTGCTCGATGCCCAGGGCTGCGTCCTGGTCGAAGACGTCACGGTGCCGGTGTCCCTGCCGCCTTTCGACAACAGCTCCATGGACGGGTACGCGGTGCGGATCGCGGACGTCGCGGGCGCCAGCGAAGAGTTCCCGGCCGTCCTGGAGGTCGTGGGCGATGTCGCGGCGGGCGCGGCCGACCTGGTCCGGGTCGGCCCCGGCCAGGCCGCCCGCATCATGACCGGCGCCCCGCTGCCCCCAGGCGCCGAGGCCGTGGTCCCCGTCGAGTGGACCGACGGCGGGCTCGGCGAGGGTCCGGTGAGCGGCATGCGGGCCCGCAGCCTGGCCCCCGAGGGCGCCGAGGGGCACGTGCGCGTGCACCGCCCCGCCGAGGCACGCGCGCACGTGCGCGCCAAGGGCAGCGATGTGAAGGCCGGTGACCGCGCCTTGGAGGCCGGGACCGTCCTCGGCCCACCGCAGATCGCACTGCTGGCCGCAATCGGCCGCGGCACGGTACGCGTGCGCCCGCGTCCGCGCGTGGTCGTCCTGTCCACGGGCAGCGAACTCGTCCAGCCCGGCGAGGAACTGGCCCGCGGCCAGATCTACGACTCCAACAGCTTCGCCCTCACCGCCGCCGCGCGGGACGCCGGCGCCATCGCCTACCGGGTGGGCGCCGTCGTCGATGACGCCGAGACCCTCCGCGCCACCATCGAGGACCAGCTCGTCCGCGCCGACCTGCTGGTGACCACGGGCGGGGTGAGCGTCGGGGCGTACGACGTCGTCAAGGAGGCGCTGTCGCACGTAGGCGACGAGGACGAGGCGGGCGGCGGCGTGGAGTTCCGCAAGCTCGCCATGCAGCCTGGCAAGCCGCAGGGCTTCGGCTCCGTCGGCCCCGACCACACACCGCTGCTGGCTCTGCCGGGTAACCCGGTGTCGTCGTACGTCTCCTTCGAGCTGTTCGTCCGTCCAGCCATCCGCGCCCTGATGGGCCTCACGGACGTGAACCGGCCCCGGGCCCGGGCCACCCTGAAGGCGGACAAGGCGCTGCGCTCGCCCAAGGGGCGTCGGCAGTTCCTGCGCGGTACGTACGGCGACGGCGAGGTGGCCCCCGTCGGCGGTTCCGGCTCGCATCTGATCGCGGCGCTGGCGCACGCCGACGCGCTGATCGTCGTCCCCGAGGACGTGGAGTCCGTCGATCCCGGAGCCGAGGTGGAGGTCGTGCTGCTCGGCTGAGGCACGCGTGCGTGCGCGGGCGCCAAGCCCCACAGGGGTCCTGGGCCGGTGCCTGCGCGGACATGGCGGTACCGTGTCGCGCACAACAGGCCCGTGCACCGCACTGTGACGGGCCCGGACCGGGAGCGGCACACAGCATGAGTACGCAGGACGGACTGACACACATCGATGAGGCGGGCGCTGCTCGCATGGTCGACGTATCCGAGAAGGACGTGAGCGCGCGCACCGCCCGGGCCAGTGGGCGCGTCCTCGTCTCACCTCGCGTGGTCGAGCTGCTGCGCGGCGAGGGAGTGCCCAAGGGGGATGCCCTCGCCACCGCGCGCATCGCCGGCATCATGGGTGCCAAGCGCACCCCGGACCTGATCCCGCTGTGCCACCCATTGTCAGTGTCTGGTGTGAAACTGGATCTGTCGGTCGCGGACGACGCCGTGGAGATCCAGGCCACCGTGAAGACGACGGACCGTACGGGCGTCGAGATGGAGGCCCTCACCGCCGTGACGGTCGCCGCGCTCACCGTGATCGACATGGTCAAGGCGGTCGACAAGGGAGCGGTCATCACGGACGTGCGGGTGGAGGAGAAGACGGGCGGCAAGTCGGGCGACTGGAGCCGGACATGACCTACCGCGCTCTGGTGGTCACCGCCTCCAACAGGGCTGCCGCGGGAGTCTACGAGGACAAGGGCGGCCCCTTGATCGCCGACGGCCTGAAGGGCTTCGGATTCGACGTCGACGGCCCTCAGGTCGTTCCAGACGGGGACCCCGTGGAGGCGGCCCTGCGCGCGGGGGCCGACGCCGGGTACGACGCCATCGTCACCACCGGCGGCACCGGGATCTCGCCCACCGACCGCACGCCCGAGGCGACCCGTGCGGTGATCGACCGCGAGGTGCCGGGCATCGCGGAGGCCATCCGGGCGTTCGGGCGGGAGAAGGTCCCGACAGCGGCGCTCTCGCGAGGCCTGGCCGGGGTGGCCGGGCGGACCCTGATCGTCAATCTGCCGGGCTCCACGGGCGGGGTGAAGGACGGCCTCGCCGTGCTGGAGCCCCTGCTGATCCACGCCGTCGACCAGATCCGCGGCGGCGACCACCCCAGACCCAGTAGCGGGGGTGCGAACTGAACAGCCCATCCTGGCCCGTCGTGCTGGCGGACGGCGACGTCGTCCTCCGGCCGATAAGGCTGCGCGACCAGCGGGCCTGGCGCGAGGTGAACCGGCGCAACAGGGACTGGCTGCGCCCCTGGGAGGCGACCATCCCGCCGCCCACACCGAGCGGACCGATCGCGCACCGGCCGACCTACCGCCAGATGGTCCGGCACTTGCGTTCCGAGGCCAACGCGGGCCGGATGCTGCCGTTCGTCATCGAATACCAGGGGCGGCTCGTCGGGCAGTTGACTGTCGCGGGGATCACCTGGGGATCGATGTGCTCGGGGCATATCGGCTACTGGGTGGACGAGGCGGTGGCCGGGCGCGGGGTGATGCCGGCGGCTGTCGCGCTCGTGGTGGACCACTGTTTCCACACCGTCGGGCTGCACCGCATCGAGGTCTGCATTCGTCCCGAGAACCGGCCCAGCCGCCGGGTCGTGGAGAAACTCGGATTTCGTGAGGAGGGGCTCCGGCCCCGTTATCTCCACATCGACGGGGCCTGGCGCGACCACCTGGTCTTCGCGCTCACCGCGGAAGAGGTGCCCGACGGGTTGCTCGCGCGGTGGAAGCGGGCACGCTCTCAGGGAGAGCGGCGCACCGGGCGTGCGGACGACGGAGAGGGTGCGAGTGGTGCTTCGGGGGCGCCGGGCGCATCCGGCCCGGCGCGCAATCCGTAGAACACGCCGGGGAATCCCGCCCAGCCCTCGGAAATTGAATATATGTTCGAAATTGATCGAGTGTTGACCGTCTCGGGGTGCTGAATTCGCGGCTGTGGCAGCCCGTTGATCGCATCGATCGCAAAAAATGCTGGAAATATCAGCCAGATCGTGCGACACACCGGCCCAATTGGCGGATGGCCCCGCGCAAACCCCTCTACGGTGTGAGATGTGAGCAGCAGCGGCCTCATCTACGCAGTCATTGTCGGGGCCTGGGCCGCCTACTTGGTGCCGATGTGGCTCCGTAGGCAGGACGAGCTGAACGAGGCCCGTCCGACGGAACGCTTCAGCACCGCCATCCGGCTGCTGTCCGGAAAGGCGGGAATGGAGCGCCGGTACGCCAAGGACCTGCGGGCGCGCTCCGCCCAGGAGGGGGAGCCGGACACCGGCGCCCCGGACGCCGTCACCGATTCGGTGGACGTCCGGGCGTTCGCCATGCCTCCGACCCGACGTCAGGTGCACACCGACGCCGAGCCGGGGGTGCCCGGGAGGGCCGAACCGGCACGCGAACAGGCTGCCGAGCCGGCGCCCAAGCCGGCGCCCAAGCCCGCGCCCAAGCCCGCGTCCGGTTCGGCGCCGGCATCCGGCTCCGTACCCGCGTCGAAGCGGGTGCCGTCCGCGCGGCGCTCTCCCTCGGCGCAGGCGGCCGCAGCGCGCGCCCGGCGCTCGAAGGTCCTTGCGCGTCGTAGGCGCACCACCGTGATGCTCTTCTTCGCCTTCACACTGGGCGCCGTCGTTGCGGCTGTCGGCGGGCTCGCCTTCCTGTGGGTGCCCGCCGTACCGGCCGTCTTGCTCAGCGGGTACATCGCGTACCTGCGCTCCCAGGAGCGCCGTCGTTTCGCCTACCAGATGGACCGTCGGCGCGCCGAGGTTGCAGCTCAGCGGCTGCGGGAGCGGGAGCGCCAGCCGCGTCGGCGCGCGTCTCTCGACGCGAGCCCCGGCGCGGACGAACCGGAGGATGCCCCGGAGGCTGGGACGGACACCGGGCTCGCCGCGCTCGCCGCAGACCGGCGTGCACTGGTCGAGCAGACGGATCACGCCGAGTGGGTCGATCAGCAGCGCGAGCGGCAGCGGCGGCCCGGCGGGGACAGCTGGGACCCGGTGCCGGTGCCCCTGCCGACGTACGTGACCGCGCCGGTCGCGCCACGTGCCACCTCCGATGTGGATCTGGGGGCGCCCGACACATGGAGTTCGGCGCGCTCCAGCTCGGTCGTGCCGGAGCGCGGAGCGAGCCGGGCGCCGGAGGGTGAGGCGGGCGAGCAGGCGTCCGCGTCCGGGGGTAACCCAGCGGACGGCCGCAGCGACGCGCGCCGCGCGGCCTCCGCGCGCCGGGCGCGCGAGCGTGGACGCACGCCCCTCTTCGATCAGTACGAGGACGGCGACCGCCCGCGCGCGGCCAACGAGTGACCCCGCTCCCACCCTCCTCGGCGCTCTCCGGGCCGTGCGCGCCCCTACGGAAACCCCCGCCGTGACCAGTGAGGGAGCGGATTTCCAAGCACCCCGATCGGGATGCTAAAGTTTCACTCGTTGCAAGGGCCTGTGGCGCAGTCCGGTAGCGCACCTCGTTCGCATCGAGGGGGCCAGGGGTTCAAATCCCCTCAGGTCCACGCAGCATGGAGCCCCTGTCGGCAGTAGTCGACAGGGGCTCCATCATTTATGTGCGCGGCCGTGGCTCGCGTGCAGGCCCGCCTGGCTCAAGCGGGCCTGGTGTGATCCGAGTTACAGAATCAGAGTGCCTTCGCGTAGCAGCGGCTCTCCTCGTGGTGGCGGTAGTAGCCGAACTTGGTGCACGGTTCGTAGCCGCTGGAGGTGTACAGGGCGATGGCCTCCGGCTGTTTGGTGCCCGTCTCCAGGACCATGCGGAGGCGGCCGGCGGCGCGGGCATCCTCCTCCAGGGCCGTGAGTATCCGGCGCGCGAGCCCTCGGCCCCGCATGTCTGCGATCACGTACATGCGTTTGAGTTCGGCGTCGCCGTCTGTGTTGCCCTCGTCGTTGTGATCCTGGCTGCGCCAGCCGCCGGTCGCGACAGGGTGGCCGTGCTCGTCGTACGCGATCAGATACACGCCCCGGGGCGGGTCGAAGTCGGCTGCGTCGAGGGCCGTGGCGTCGCCGCCATCGCCGTATCGCACGTGGTATTCGGCCTGGACCTCGTCGTTGAGCTTGACGGCGTCGGGGTGATCGAAACGAACACGACGTATGTTCATGCTGAGTACCGTACTTCTATGCGGACGTTGATCGTCGGGCTGCGCGGGTGGACCTCGTCCAGTGTGCCGGTATCGTGCCCTGGTGCTGACTGTGACCTCGGTGAACGTGAACGGACTGCGGGCCGCCGCCAAGAAGGGCTTCGTAGAGTGGCTCGCGCAGACCTCCGCGGATGTCGTCTGCCTGCAGGAGGTGCGTGCCGAACCAGACCAGCTACCGGAGCAGGTGCGCCAGCCCGACGGCTGGCACGTCGTGCACGCCCCGGCCGCAGCCAAGGGGCGCGCGGGTGTCTCCCTCTGCACGCGGCGCGAGCCCGACCGCGTCCGGGTCGGCTTCGGCTCGGCCGAGTTCGACGGCAGCGGGCGCTATGTCGAGGCCGACCTGCCCGGCGTCACGGTGGCCTCCCTGTATCTGCCCTCCGGCGAGGTCGGCACCGAGCGGCAGGACGAGAAGGTCCGCTTCATGGGCGAGTTCCTCGCCCACCTCAAGGCGCTGCGGGAGCGAGCCGCCGCCGACGGTCGCGAGGTGGTCGTCTGCGGCGACTGGAACATCGCCCATCAGGAGGCCGACCTCAAGAACTGGCGCGGCAACACCAAGAACTCCGGCTTCCTGCCCGAGGAGAGGGAGTGGCTCGGCCGGGTGCTCGCCGCCGAAGAGGGCGGCTACGTCGACGTCGTACGCGCCCTGCACCCCGACGTTGAGGGGCCGTACACCTGGTGGTCGTACCGCGGGCGGGCCTTCGACAACGACTCCGGCTGGCGTATCGACTACCACGTCGCCACGCCCGGTCTCGCCGGCAAGGCCGTCAAGGGCTTCGTCGAGCGCGCGGCCACGCACGCCGAGCGCTGGTCCGACCATGCGCCGGTGACGGTCGTCTACGACCTGTAGGCGTACGACCTGCAGGCGCGCGCGTCGTCAGATGCGCCGGGGCGCGTTCAGGTCTCCCTCGCGCCTGTCCCCTTGTTGAGGCGGCGGTCCATGGCCAGGGAGAGTTCCGCCTCCACCACGCTGCGGGCCAGGGGGCGCAGGCGGTGGAGGTCCTCCTCTGGGGCGTGTCGCAGGATCAGGTCGGAGAAGAGCTCGGCCAGGGCATCGGCGTGTTCGCGGACGCGGGCGGCGGCCGTGAGGACCTCCCCGAGCGGGATGCCCTCGCGGACCAGCGCTGAGGAGACGTCCAGCAGGCGGCGGCTGATGTGGACGATCTCGTCGCCGTCGGTGCCCAGGTAGCCCAGTTCCATGGCGGCGGCGAGGTTCTCGGGGGTGACCTCGCCCTCGAAGCGGGCGGCGAGTTCCTCCGGGGTGAGGCGGACCGGTTCCTCCTCGGTGGGGCCGCCGACGCCGAGGAGGTCGGCGACGTCGCGGCCGTGGTCGAAGGCCTCGGCCAGTTCGGCGATGCCGTTGAGGGTGTGGCCGCGTTCCAGCAGGGCGGCGATGGTGCGCAGACGAGCCAGGTGGTGGTCGTCGTACCAGGCGATACGGCCCTCGCGGCGGGGCGGCGGGATCAGCTTGCGCTCGCGGTAGAAGCGCAGTGTGCGCACGGTGATGCCGGCCAGGTGCGCCAGCTCCCCCATGCGGTACTCGCGCGGTCCGGTGTCCATCGCGCCGTGGCGTGCGCCGTGCGCGCCGTCCCGTTCCTCGTGTCGGCCGCCCTGGCTCGCCCTGAGTGCACCGTCGTCTGCCACATCCGCAGCCTATGTTGTACCGCCGGTAACTTTCCCTTCCCGACCCCTACCGCTTGGTAGGGCGCTGCTCTACAGTCCCATTGCGCCAGTGTTTACTGGCAGAGTCCAAGGTGATGCGTGGAGGCTTCGGGATGGCCCAGCACGAGCATGTACGGGTGGCGGTGATCGGGTCCGGGTTCGGCGGGCTGGGAGCCGCCGTGCGGCTGCGCCGCGAAGGGATCACCGACTTCGTCGTCCTGGAGCGGGCGGACAGCGTCGGCGGCACCTGGCGGGACAACAGTTACCCCGGGTGCGCCTGCGACGTGCCCTCCCACCTCTACTCCTTCTCCTTCGCACCCAACCCCGACTGGCCGCGTACCTTCTCCGGGCAGCGGCACATCCGCGCCTACCTGGAGCACGTCACCGACCTCTTCGGACTGCGCCGGCACATCCGCTTCGACTCCGAGGTCAAGCTGATGACCTGGGACGCGGACAACCTGCGGTGGAACATCGAGACCACGCGCGGGTCGCTCTCCGCCGACGTGGTCGTCTCCGCCACCGGGCCGCTTTCCGACCCGAAGATCCCCGAGATTCCGGGCCTGGAGTCCTTCCCGGGCGAGGTATTCCACTCCGCCCGCTGGGACCACGACTACGACCTGCGCGGCAAGCGCGTCGCCATGGTCGGCACCGGTGCGTCCGCCATCCAGATCGTGCCCGCGATCCAGCGCGAGGTCGGCCGGCTCACCCTCTTCCAGCGCACCCCGCCGTGGGTGATGCCCCGCGTCGACCGTGCCATCAGCGGCGCCGAGCGCTGGTTGCACCGGTCGCTGCCCTTCACCACCCAGCTGAGGCGGGGCCTGCTGTGGGGCATCCGGGAGCTGCAGGTGCAGGCGTTCACCAAGCACCCCGACGAACTCGGGCTCGTCGAGCAGCTCGCCAAGCGCAACATGGCCCGCGCCATCAAGGACCCGGCCCTGCGCGCCAAGCTCACCCCCGACTACCGCATCGGCTGCAAGCGGATCCTGCTGTCCAGCGAGTACTACCCGGCGCTGGTCAAGCCGAATGTCGACGTCGTCGCCAGCGGGCTCAGCGCGATCCGCGGGTCGACCGTCGTCGCGGCCGACGGCACCGAGGCCGAGGTCGACGCGATCATTTTCGGCACGGGCTTCCACGTCACGGACATGCCGATCGCCGAGCGGGTGGTCGGGGCGGAGGGCGTCACCCTCGCCGACTCCTGGAAGAACGGCATGCAGGCGCTGCGCGGCGCCACGGCCGCCGGGTTCCCGAACTGGATGACCATCATCGGGCCCAACACCGGCCTCGGGAACTCCTCCATGATCCTCATGATCGAGTCCCAGCTGAACTACATGGCCGACTATCTGCGGCAACTGGAAGTCCTGGGGGTCCCCCCAGGCCCTCAAGGCACTGGGGGAGGCCGTACGGCCCTCGATGCCCGGCCCGCTGCCGTCGAGGGCTGGAATCGCACGGTCCAGGAGCGCATGAAGCGCACCGTGTGGAACACCGGCGGATGCACCAGCTGGTACCTGGACGCGAGTGGCCGCAACACCACCATCTGGCCCGGTACGACGTCCGAGTTCCGGCGCGCGACCCAGCGGGTGGATCTGGGGGAGTACGTGGTCATCCGCAAGCCCGGCGTGAAGGACGCCGACGGCGACGCGGACGGCGCAGGCCGCGGCGTGAAGAAGGCGGGCGAGCCCGCGCGCACAACCAAGCGACCCGCGCGCGCCACCGGTAAGTCCGCGCCCGCGCGCATCGCCGACGCCCAGCAGAGCGAGGGCGCCGCATGAGCCGTCTCGCCTTCGTGGCCTCCGGACCGTACGCCCCGCCCACCCCCGCCCGCGAGCTCACCGTCGTCTCCGCCGACGGCGCGCGGCTGCACGTCGAGGTGCACGGGCCTGAGAACGCGCCCCCTGTCGTCCTCTCTCACGGCTGGACCTGCTCGACCGCCTTCTGGGCCGCGCAGATACGGGACCTGACCAAGGACCACCGGGTGATCGCGTACGACCAGAGGGGGCACGGGCGCAGCCCCGCGAGCCCCGCGTGTACCACCCACGCGCTGGCGGACGATCTGGAGGCGGTGCTCGCGCAGACGCTCGCGCGCGGAGAGAAGGCGCTGATCGTTGGCCACTCCATGGGCGGTATGACGGTCATGGCCGCGGCCACGCGCCCCCGCTTCCGCGAACATGCCGCCGCCGTCCTGCTGTGCAGCACCGGCAGCTCGCGGCTGGTCGCGGAGGCGCGTGTGGTGCCGTTGCGCGCCGGGCGTGTGCGCACCTGGATCACCGGGCGCGTTCTCGGTTCGCGCGCCCCGCTCGGGCCGGTCACGCCGGTCGCGAAGAGCATCCTCAAGTACGCCACCATGGGAGCCGGTTCCGCCCCGCACATGGTGGAGGCGTGCGCGCGGATCGTACACGCCTGTCCGCGCGCTGTGCGCCACGCCTGGGCCGGTGTGCTCGAGGCACTCGATCTCGACCACGGCGTACGGGAGTTGCACGCGCCCACCGCGGTCGTGCACGGCGCGTCCGACCGGCTCACGCCCCCCGTGCACGCCCGCGCGCTGGTCGCCGCGCTGCCGCAGTGCGTCGGCCTCACCGAGCTGACCGGCGTCGGCCACATGACTCCGATCGAGGCACCCGACCTGGTGACCGGCAGGATCCGGGACCTCGTCACCACGTATGTCACCGTCACGGGGACCAGCCCCGAGGGCGAGAACCGTGCCACCCCGGCGCAGATCAAGGAGGGCGCATGAGCAGGGTCAGCCTCGAAGGGCAGGTCGCGGTCGTCACCGGAGCGGCGCGCGGTGTCGGTGAGCTGCTGGCGCGCAAGCTCTCCGCGCGCGGCGCGAAGGTCGCGCTGGTCGGGCTGGAGGAGGAGGCGCTCAAGGAGGTCTCCTCGCGTCTGCACAGCGACAGCGCCTACTGGTACGCCGACGTCACGGACCACGAGACGATGAGCCGGATCGCGCGGGAGGTGAAGGCGCGGTTCGGGAAGGTCGACATCGTGGTGGCCAATGCCGGTGTGGCGTCGGGCGGTCCGTTCGTCGACTCCGATCCGCAGGCCTGGCGGCGGGTGATCGAGGTGAACCTGATCGGTTCGGCGGTGACCGCGCGGGCGTTCCTGCCGGTGCTGACGGAGAGCCGGGGCTATCTGCTCCAGATCGCCTCGCTCGCCGCGATCACCCCGGCGCCGATGATGACGGCGTACTGCGCGTCCAAGTCGGGCGTGGAGGCGTACGCGCACTGTCTGCGCGCCGAGGTCGGCTACCAGGGCGTGCGCGTCGGCGTGGGCTACCTGTCGTGGACCGACACCGACATGGTGCGCGGCGCCGACCAGGACGACGTGATGCGCGAGCTGCGGCAGCGGCTGCCGTGGCCGTCCAACAAGACGTACCCGCTGGGGCCGGCGGTGGACCGGCTGGTCGCCGGGATCGAGCGGCGCTCGGCGCATGTGTACGGACAGTGGTGGTTGCGCGGCATGCAGGGCGTGCGCGGGTATCTGCCGGGGATCATCGGGACGGTCGGGCAGCGCGAGATGAAGCGGTTCGCGCCGCGGCTGCAGGGGATGCGCTCGGGACTCGTGGGTGCGGGGGGAGCGGCCGACGAAGCGGCGCGAGCCACGCACCGTAACTGATCCACATGCGCTCCCTGGTCGCCCGTGTGAATCTGGTCGAGGCCCCGCCGACGGGCCCCGGTGAGGGGCCTCGCCCAGGGTCACCCCCACCCTCACTCACCACAGGAGTGAACCCACATGGGTATGAAGGACCAGTTCAAGGACCAGGCCAACGCGTCGCAGAACAAGGCCAAGGAGAAGCTCGACGAGGGGCGTGAGCGGGCCGGCCAGCGTGGCCAGCAGGCTCAGCGTGGTCAGAAGCCGCAGCGTGGCCAGCAACCGCAGCGTGGCCAGCAACCGCAGCGTGGTCAGAAGCACGAGAACATGCGAGACATCGAGGACACGGAGCGGGAGATGCAGGACCGCTTCAACCGGGACTACGACGCGTAGTCGCTGCGCTCGGCTTCGGCCGGGTGCTTGGTTTGGGGCGCCCTTCTTTGTGGAGGGCGCCCGCCCTGCGTCGGGTGGGTGGGGGCTTGTCGCGCAGTTCCCCGCGCCCCTTGGCAGCCTGCCCCTTGGCGCGTAGATCCCACGCGTCCCACGCATGCGCCTCTTGAGGGCTCACCTACTTCACCCCTCGCTTCGCCCGGGGCGGGAGATTTGGGCGGGAGCGGTTGGGGGCGTCGCTGTAGTCGGGGGGGACTGCGGCGGGGTTGGATTCGAGGAGGTCCAGGGCCAGTTGGATCGCGTCGTCCATCTGGGCGTGCCGGCCTTCTGCCCAGTCCAGGGGGGTGCGCATGATCTCCAGGTCGGGGGTGACGCCGTGGTTCTCCACGGACCAGCCGTAGGCGTCGAACCAGGCCGCGTTCATCGGCACCGTGATCACCGTGCCGTCGCCCAGCCGGTGGCGGCCGGTCATGCCGACCACACCGCCCCAGGTGCGCTGGCCGACCACCGGCCCTAGTTTCAGCAGTTTGAAGGCGGCCGTGATCATGTCGCCGTCCGACGACGTCGCTTCGTCGGCCAGAGCCACGATCGGGCCACGCGGCGCGTTCGAGGTGTACGACACCGGTTGCGCGTCCCGCGTCAGGTCCCAGCCCAGGATCGTCCGGGTCAGCGCCTCGATGACGAGTTCGCTGATGTGCCCGCCGGCGTTGCCGCGTACGTCCACGATCAGGGCGGGCCGGGACACCTCCATGCGCAGGTCGCGGTTGAACTGGGCCCAGCCCGAGCCGCCCATGTCGGGGATGTGCAGATAGCCGCACTTGCCGCCGCTCAACTCCCGTACGACCTCGCGGCGTTTGGCGACCCAGTCCTGGTAGCGCAGCGGCCGTTCGTCGACGAGTGGGACGACGGCGACCCGGCGGGCTCGGCCCGACGCCCCTTCCGCCGAGATGTCCGCCGGGGTGAACGTCAGCTCCACGGTCGTACCCCCGGAGCCGGCGAGGAGCGGGAACGGTCCGGTCACCGGGTCGACGGGGCGGCCGTCGACGTGGGTCAGGACGGCGCCCTCGCGGATGCCCGTGCCGGCCAGCGGTGAGCGGGCCTTGGAGTCGGAGGAGTCACCGGGCAGGATGCGCTTGACCACCCAGTGGCCGTTGCGACGGACGAGGTTGGCACCGAGCAGGCCCTGCCAGCGCTGGTAGTGGGGCGGGCCCTCGTTGCGGCGGGCGGCGGTGACGTAGGCGTGCGAGGTGCCCAGTTCGCCGAGGACCTCCCGCAGCAGATCCGCGAAATCGTCGGGGGAGGCGACCCGTTCGACGAGCGGGCGGTACTGGTCGAGCACCGCGTCCCAGTCGATGCCGCACATGCCCGGGTCCCAGAAGTAGCCGCGGATGATCCGGCCCGCCTCGTCGAAGGCCTGGCGCCACTCCGCGGGCGGGTCGACCTCGTGCAGGATGCGGCGCAGGTCGATCCAGACGGTCGTGTCCGCGTCACCGGACTCCGTGGAGGGCACCGCGCGCAGATCGCCCTCGTCCACGACGACCAGCCGGGTGCCGTCGCCGCTGACCGCGAACCAGTCCATGTGGCCGACCAGTTCGGCCTTTTTCGCCTTGGTGATGTTGAAGTACTCCAGCGTCGGGCGACCGCTGATGTCGGCCGGGTTGACGAAGGTCTCGCCGAGCGCGCCGGAGATCGGCCAGCGCAGCCAGACCAGTCCGCCGCCCGCGACCGGGCACAGCGCGGAGTACTTGGAGGCGATCACCGGGAACGGGGTGACCCGGTTCGCCAGGCCCTCCACCTCCACCGTCACCGTGCCGGCCTCGCCCGTCTCCTCGTCCTCGACCGGGTCGAGCCCGCCGGCGGCCGGTCGGCCCTCGGGGTTCAGGGCGAAGGGGGAGGGGGTCACCGAGTTCAGCGGGACGAGGTACGGGCGGCAGCCGAGCGGGAAGGACAGGTCGCCGGTGTGGACGTCGTACACCGGGTCGAAGCCGCGCCAGGAGAGGAAGGCGAGGTAGCGGCCGTCCCGGGTGAAGACCGGGTTCTCGTCCTCGAAGCGGCCGTTGGTCACGTCCACGATCAGCCGGTCCTTGATCCGGGCCAGCTTGATCTGGCGCAGGGAGCGGCCGATGCCCGGGTGGGACCAGGTGAGCCACGCGCCGTCCGGGGAGAAGGAGAGGTCGCGGACGGGGCCGTTGACGGAGCGGATCAGCTCGGTGACACGGGCTCCGGCGGCTTCAGCGGGTCCGCTGCCCTGTTCGTCAGGTCCGCTGTTCTGTTCGTCGGCTCCGGCCGCAGCGCTCGTGCTCTTTTCGTCCGCAGGTCCCGCGGTGCTCGTGCTCTTTTCGTCCGTGCTTGCCGCAGCGCTCGTGCTCTTTTCGTCCGCGCCTTCCGTAGCGCTCGCGCCCTTTTCGCCCGGACCTGCTGCAGATCCGTCGCCCTCGCCGTCGCCGCTCGCGGCGGCTTCACCGTCGCCCCCCTGGACCTTCCCGCCCTCTCCGCCCTCTCCGCCCTCTCCACCCTCCCCCTCCGACACATCGATCAGCAGCAACCGCCCGTCGTGCGAGGCGACCGCCAGTCGTTCGCCCTCCGGGTCGCAGGCCAGTTCCAGGACGCGGCCCAGTTCGCCGGAGGCGAGCCGGCGGGGCGCGCGGTCGCCGGTCGCGCGGGGCAGCTGGGCGATCTCCACGGCGTCCTCGCCCTCGGCGTCCGTCACATAGGCCACCTGACCGGTCGTGCCCAGCATCTCCGGCAGCCGTACCCGCACGCCGGGTGTGTCGGAGATCGTACGGGCGGGGCCTTCGCGGTGGGTGAGCCAGTACAGGCTGCCGCGTACGACGACGGCGCTGGCCCGGCCTGTCTCGTCCACGGAGATGCCGTCGACGTTCTGCGCAGCCGGCACCTGGTACGGGCGGCGTCCGGTGGCCGGCCCGGCGAGGCGGATGTCCAGCTTGCGCGGTACGGCGTCCGGGGCGAGGTCGTCGACCAGCCACAGGTCGCCGGCGCACTGGTAGACGACCCGGGTGCCGTCGCTGGAGGCGTGCCGGGCGTAGAACGCTTCGTGGTCGGTGTGGCGGCGCAGATCGGTGCCGTCGTGGGCGCAGGAGTAGAGGTTGCCGACGCCCTCGTGGTCGGAGAGGAAGGCGATCCGGCCGGCGACGAACATGGGACAGGCCAGATGGCCGCCGATGTCGGGCACGAGTTGCTTGCCGTGCAGCCATAGCCGGCCCATGGCGCCGCCGCGGTAGCGCTTCCAGGAGGCCGGTTCGTGCGGCGGGGTGCCGGTGAGCAGGAGGGTCTTGTGCTCGCCGGCGACGTCGGCGACCTGGATGTCGGCGACCGGGCCCCAGGGCAGCCGGCCGCCGGGGTCTCCGTCGGTGGGGACCTTGTAGGCCCAGGTGAAGTAGGAGAAGGGCTGGCCGTGCGAGGCAACCGCCAGGATGTGGTCGTCCGGATCCCAGCCGCAGACCTGGGTGTCGGCGCTGCCCCAGTACGTCAGCTGCCGCGCGGGACCGCCGTCGACGCCGACCAGGTGGATCTCGGGCACGAGGCTGCGCCAGGTCGTGTACGCGATCTGTCTGCCGTCGGGCGAGAACCGCGGGTGCCCGGTCTTCGTACGGTCCGCCGTGAGCCGCCAGGCCCGGCCGGGGGCGTCGAGAGGAGCCAGCCAGAGGTCGTCCTCGGCCACGAAGCACAGCAGGTCGCCGCTGAGGTGGGGAAGGCGCAGATAGCTCACCTCCCCATGCTTTTCCGCCAGCTGGGACCCAGCAACTTATGCGGTTCTCACGTCCGTGATACAAGACACGTACGAAACGGTTTCGTTTCGCATGCTGGCAGGGTATCTTCATGGTGGTACGAAGCAGGAGGCTCCGCAGCAAGAAGGTGGGTGGCATGACCGAGGTCGCATCCAAGGGGGCGGCGTCAGCCGCTCCGGTGGAGCCGGTGCTTGCACCGGGGCGCCGCAGTCGGATCACGCCCGAGCGCGAGGCCGAGTTGTACGAGGCCGTGCTCGACCTGCTCCGGGAGGTCGGCTACGACGCCCTCACCATGGACGCCGTGGCCGCGCGCACCAAGTCCAGCAAGGCGACGCTCTACCGCCAGTGGGGCGGCAAGGCCGAGCTGGTGGCGAAGGCGGTGCGGCACGGCAAGCCGGGCGGCTTCGCCGACGAGGTCGACACCGGATCGCTCAGGGGCGACCTGCACGCCCTCACCCTGCGTTCCGACGACTGCGAGATGGAGCAGAACTCCGCGCTGATGCGGGGTCTGGCGATGGCCATGCACGGCAACCCGGACCTGCTGCGCGCGTTCAAGGACCATCTCATCGAGCCGGAGATGGCGGCGTTCCGCCGTGTGCTGCAACGGGCGATCGACCGGGGCGAGGTCCGCGCGGACAACCCCGCGATCGACTACGTGATGCACATGATGATCGGCGGGTTCGCCGCCCGCACGCTCATCGACGAGCGGCCGCCGACGCAGGCCTTCCTCCTGTCGTACATCGACGCCGTGGTCCTCCCCGCCCTCGGCGTTCCCACCACCTGATCACCACCCGATCACCATGTGATCATCTTCTGATCCCCGAGTAAGCCCACCACCTGACGTCACCGCTCACGTCGTCGGGCTGATCACCCCTGCCCTGATGAACCCCACGACCTGACCGGGAGTACGTCTCCGTGGCCACGATGCTCTACAAACTCGGCCGTCTCGCCTTCCGGCGACGGCATTTCGTCGCCCTCATATGGATCGCGCTGCTCACCCTCGCCGGGGTGGGCGCCGCCTCCGCGCCGGCCGCCGGCAACACCTCCTTCTCGATCCCCGGCACCGAGGCGCAGAAGGCCTTCGACCTGCTGGAACAGCGCTTCCCCGGGATGAGCGCCGACGGCGCCACCGCGCGCGTCGTCTTCAAGGCGCCGAGCGGCGAGAAGATGACCGACCAACTCAACAAGGCGGCCGTCGAGAAGACCGTCAAGGAGCTGGGCAGCGGCTCCGAGGTCGCCTCCGTCGCCGACCCCTACGCCGGGCACGCCGTCAGCAAGAACGGCACGATCGCCTACGCCTCGGTGAAGTACAAGGTCTCCGGCATGGAGCTGAAGGACTCCTCCCGGGACGCCCTGAAGGAGGCCGCACAGCACGCGCGGGACGCCGGGCTGACCGTCGAGGTCGGCGGTGACGCGCTGAACGCGACCCCGAAGACCGGCTCCAGTGAGGTCATCGGCATCGGCATCGCCGCCGTTGTCCTCGTCATCACCTTCGGCTCGCTGCTCGCGGCCGGATTCCCGCTGCTCACCGCGCTCATCGGCGTCGGCATCGGCGTCTCCACGATCACGGCGCTGGCCAGCGCCCTGGACCTCGGCTCCACCACCTCCACCCTCGCGTCGATGATCGGCCTGGCCGTCGGCATCGACTACGCCCTCTTCATCGTCTCCCGCTACCGCGCCGAACTGGCCGAGGGCCGCGAGCGCGAGGAAGCGGCCGGACGGGCGGTCGGTACGGCGGGTTCGGCGGTGGTCTTCGCCGGCCTCACCGTCGTCATCGCCCTGGTCGGGCTTTCGGTCGTCAACATCCCGATGCTCACCAAGATGGGCATCGCGGCGGCCGGCACCGTCGCCATCGCCGTCCTCATCGCGCTGACGATGATCCCGGCGCTGCTCGGCTACGCGGGCCGCAAGATCAAGCCGACGGGTGAGAAGAGCAAGCTGCTCGGCGGCGGCCGCACTCCGAAGAAGCCGGGCCGGCCCAACATGGGCACCCGCTGGGCGAGTTTCGTCGTACGCCGCCCGGTCGCCGTTCTGCTGCTCGGTGTGCTCGGCCTCGGCGCGGCGGCGATCCCGGCCGCCTCCCTGGAACTGGGCCTGCCCGACGACGGCTCCCAGCCCACCTCCACCACCCAGCGCCGTGCCTACGACCTGCTCTCCGAGGGCTTCGGGCCTGGCTTCAACGGCCCGCTGATGGTCGTGGTCGACGCCAAGGACAGCCATGACCCCAAGGCCGCCTTCACCAAGGTCGGCGACGAGATCAAGGGCCTGAAGGACGTCGTCACGGTCACCCCGGCCATGGCCAACAAGGCCGGCGACACCGCGACGATCACGGTCGTACCCAAGTCCAAGCCGTCCTCGCGGACGACCGAGGACCTGGTGCACACCATCCGTGACAAGGGCGCGGACATCGCGCAGGAGACGGACTCCAAGGTCCTGGTCACCGGTTCGACGGCGATGAACATCGACGTCTCGCAGAAGCTGAACGACGCGCTGCTGCCCTATCTGGCGCTGGTGGTGGGTCTCGCGTTCCTGCTGCTGATCGTGGTCTTCCGCTCGATCCTCGTCCCGCTGAAGGCGGCCCTCGGCTTCCTGCTCAGCGTGCTCGCGGCCCTCGGCGCCGTGGTCGCGGTCTTCCAGTGGGGCTGGCTGTCCGGCCTGATAAACGTCGAGCAGACCGGCCCGGTCATGTCGATGATGCCGATCTTCATGGTGGGTGTCGTCTTCGGTCTCGCGATGGACTACGAGGTGTTCCTCGTGACCCGGATGCGGGAGGCGTTCGTCCACGGCGAGAAGCCCAGCCAGGCCATCGTGACCGGCTTCAAGCACGGCGCACGGGTCGTCACGGCCGCCGCCGTCATCATGATCGCCGTCTTCTCCGGCTTCATCGGCTCCACCGAGGCGATGGTCAAGATGATCGGCTTCGGCCTCGCGATCGCCGTCTTCTTCGACGCGTTCATCGTCCGCATGGCCATCGTCCCGGCGGTGCTCGCGCTGCTCGGCAAGCGGGCCTGGTGGCTGCCGAAGTGGCTCGACCGGGCGCTGCCCAACGTGGACGTCGAGGGCGAGGGCCTCCAGAAGAACGCTGATCCGGACGAGGAGAGGGAGCTGGTACGCGCCTGACGTACCACTTCCGGTAGCGGACCGGCCGGTGAGAGTGCCCGTGGGGACGGGGCTTGCACTCTCACCGGCCTTTTCTGTCCCGGTTCTGTCTCGGCTGTCCTGGCTGTCTCGGGCGTTGTACGGGTACAGGTGCGCGTTGGAGGTGCGTGAGCGTGAACGAGGGCGTGGACGAGGCGGGTTGGGACGTCGAACCCGGCGACGAGATCGAGCCGATGGTGCAGGCGGTGGGGCGCCTGCACAAGGTCTGCCGAGAGGCGGCCGGGGTGAGCGTGGTCGACCTGGCCGAGGTCATGGGCTACGGCGAGGACCTGATCCGCAAGATCGAGCGCGGGCAGCGGATTCCCCGGCCGGAGTTCCTGGACAAGGCGGACACGGTTCTCAAGGCGCAGGGGCATCTGCGGGCGTTCATGGAGGACATGAGGAAGGCCCGGTATCCGAAGAAGGTGCGGAAGCTGGCGGAGATGGAGGGCCGAGCCGTCGAGCTGCTGCTGTACAGCAACCACAACATCCATGGGTTGCTCCAGACACCGGAGTACACGCGGGCGTTGTTGAAGGTGCGCCGACCGGCGTATGCGCAGGACGAGTTGGAGCAGATGGTTGCGGCACGCGTGGCGCGACATTCGATCTTCGAGCGTTCGCCCGCTCCTGACCTCAGCTTTGTCCAGGAACAGGTGACGCTCGAACGGCCCATCGGCGGGAAAATGGTGCTACGTCGACAGCTTGAACACCTTTTGGA
Source organism: Streptomyces roseochromogenus subsp. oscitans DS 12.976 (assembly GCF_000497445.1). Taxonomy (NCBI): domain Bacteria; kingdom Bacillati; phylum Actinomycetota; class Actinomycetes; order Kitasatosporales; family Streptomycetaceae; genus Streptomyces; species Streptomyces roseochromogenus. The sequence continues at coordinate 5,741,813 of NZ_CM002285.1, forward strand.
GCTGTGCAAGTTGCCCAACGTCGAGGTCCAGGTCATGCCGACCCGCCACGAAGGGCACCCCGGAATGAGCGGCTTGGTCGAGTTGCTGAAGTTCGAGGACGGTACCGCTGTAGGTCGCTCCGAAGGGGCGTTCAACGGCCGCCCGGTCTCGGACCTCAGGCAGCTCCGGATCCTCGAACTGCGGTATGGGATCATCCGAGCCGAGGCTCTCTCACCGAGGGAGTCGCACGCCTTCATTGAGCAAGCGCTGGGGAGACTATGAGCGCCACGGAACTGCACTGGTTCAAGAGCAGCTACAGCAGCAGCAGCGAAGGCGACGACTGCGTCGAAGTAGCCACCACCCCCACCACCATCCACATCCGCGACTCCAAAACCCCCGACACCGCGCAGCTGAAGGTCACCCCGGCCGCTTGGGCCGAGTTCCTCACCCGTCTCGGGTGACCGCGAGCAGTGCCAAGTCATCGGTGATGCGCCCGCCGGTGTGGCGGCTCACCTCGGTGAGAAGGGTGTCGAGCAGCGCGTCCGGTCCGGCGAAGTCGCGTCCGGTCAGCCCGGCTGCGGGGTCGTAGAAGTCCCCGGCGCGGTTGCGCGCCTCGGTCAGACCGTCGGTATACAGCAGGAGAGTCGCTCCTGGGGGGAAGGGCACCGTGTCGGTCCGGTCCGGGTCGGCGCTCAGCTCCGCCAGTCCCAGAGGGAGGGCCGGTTCGGACGGTTCCGCGCTGCGCACCTGGCCGGCGTGCAGGAGCAGGGGCGCCGGGTGGCCGCGGTTGACCAGCCGCAGTTCATCGCCGCAGGGCGGGATCTCGACAAGAACGCCGGTGACGAACCCCTCGGCGTGCTCGGGTCCCGTCCGCCGCTCTCTTTCCCGTAGCAGCGCCCGCTCCAGCCTGGCCGTGATCGCGACGAGCGTGGGTTCCTCTTCGGCGGCCTCCCGGAACACCCCCATGGTCACGTCCACCGCCTGGACCGCGTCCAGGCCCTTGCCCCGTACATCCCCGACCAGACAGCGCACGCCGTACGGGGTGGCCTGGGCGCTGTACAGGTCGCCACCGATCTGCGCGTCCTGCACGGCCGCCTGGTAGCGCACGGCGATCCGCAGGGGGCCCATCGAGGACGGCAGCTGCGGCAGCACGGCGCGCTGGACGGCCAGGGCGATTCTGCGTGCGGACTCCAGACGCAGGTTGCTGTAGTGCATGAGACGGTTGACGACGACGGCGAGGGCCGAGACGGTCACGACCGCCGCCAGCTCGCTCTGCCCACCGGAATCCCCCAGGAGGCCGAAGTGGGTGAGCAGCGCGACGTCGGTGCCACAGGCACCGATGCCCGCCAGCACCGTCGCGCGAAGCGACAGCAGCGCGGCGGCTGCCATCGGCGCGGCTGTGTAGAAGGCCTCCCCACTGACATGCGGAGCGGTGTTGTAGTCGAAGAGGGCGCCTCCGACGAGCAGGACGACGGGCAGCAGCTGAAGGTGGCGCAGAAACCAGCCTCCGACGGTGGCGCGCCTCCCGCTCTCTGCCCTCATGCGCCCGCTCCCGTCTCTGTCGCGCGTCGCTGTCGCGCCGTACAGCACACGCTCAAGCATCCTCAGGCCCGATGACGCGTGCCAATCGTGCAGCGGCCGTATGGGTGCGTGTTGCCCAGCGCGGGCATGGCAATCAGTCGCGTGCGCAGTACATCGACCGCTACCGTGCCCCGCATGACGACGACAGCCGCCACAGCCGCCACCGACGCCGAAGAGTCCGGAGCCCACCCCGACGGCTCGCTGTGACGCCGCTGGTCACCGCTGCGGTGCTGCTCGCCGCGGTCACGCACGCCAGCTGGAACGCCATCGCCCACAAGATCACCGACAAGCTGGTCGGGTTCACGCTGATCTCCGGCGGCGGTCTGCTCATCGGGCTCGCGCTGGTGCCGTTCGTGGCGTTTCCGGCGGCAGCGGCCTGGCCGTACCTCTTCGCCTCCGCGGCCGTGCACGTCGCCTACTACGCACTGCTCATGACCTCGTTCCGGCTGGGCGACTTCGGGCAGGCCTATCCGATCGCGCGCGGGAGCGCGCCGCTCGTGGTGACCGTGCTGGCGGCGGTGTTCGCGCACGAGGTACCCGGGGCGTGGTCGGCGGCCGGCATCGCCGTGTCGTGCCTCGGGCTCAGTGGCGTCAGCCTGTGGGGGCTGCGCGGCCACCGGCCCAACTGGGCCGCGATCGGTGCCGCCCTGGCGACCGGGCTGACGATCGCCGCGTACACGGTGCTCGACGGCCTGGGCGTACGCGCCTCCCAGTCGTCGCTCGGCTACATCGCCTGGCTGATGGCCGTTCAGGGAGCCGTCGTCCCGGCGTACATGTACGCGCGCGTGCGGGGCGACACGGTCCGGCTGCTGCGGCCGTACGCCGCCCTCGGCTTCCTCGGCGCCTTCCTCTCCGTCGCCGCCTACGCCCTCGTCCTCTGGGCCCAGACGCGCGCCGCTCTCGCCCCCGTCGCCGCCCTGCGCGAGTCCTCGATCATCGTCGGCGCCGCCATCGGCGCCTTGTTCTTCAAGGAGAACTTCGGGGCGCCCCGGATAGCGGCGGCGGGACTGCTGGTCGTGGGGATCGGACTGATGCTGCACGCGGGGTAGCAGGATGACGTGGGGACACCGCGGGGACACCGTTGGGCCACGACGAACCGTACGAGGGAGCCGTAATGACCGACAAACCGACCGTCAGCGTCCTGGGCACCGGCATCATGGGCGCCGCGATGGCGCGCAATCTCGCCCGTGCCGGGCTCGGCGTCCGGGCCTGGAACCGTACCCGTGACAAGGCCGAGCCGCTGGCCGCGGACGGGATCCGGGTCACCGGCACGCCCGCCGAGGCCGTCGAGGGCGCCGATGCCGTGCTGACCATGCTCTACGACGGCAACACCGTCCTGGACGTGATGCGCGAGGCAGCTCCGGCGCTGCATCCGGGCGCCGTGTGGGCGCAGTGCACCACCGCCGGGATCGAGCTGGTCGCCGACCTGGCCGCTTTCGCCCGCGAGCACGGCCTGGTGTTCTACGACGCCCCGGTCCTCGGTACCCGCCAGCCCGCCGAGGCCGGTCAGCTGACCGTGCTGGCCGCCGGGCCCGAGGAGGGCCGGGAGACGGTCACGCCCGTCTTCGACGCCGTCGGCGCCAAGACCGTGTGGACCGGCGAGGACGGGGCCGCGGGCAGCGCCAGCCGGCTGAAGCTGGTGGCCAACAGCTGGGTGCTCGCCGTCACCGCGGCGACCGGTGAGGTGCTGGCCCTCTCGAAGGGCCTCGGCGTCGACCCGCGGAGCTTCTTCGACCTCATCGACGGTGGGCCGCTCGACATGGGGTACCTGCGGGCCAAGTCCGCTCTGGTGCTCGATGAGAAGCTGACCCCGGCGTCGTTCGCCGTGGCCACCGCCGAGAAGGACGCGCGGCTCATCGTCCAGGCCGGTGAGCGGGGCGGCGTACGGCTCGATGTCGCCGAGGCGGCGGCCGAGCGATTCGCCCGGGCCGCCGCTCAGGGGCATGCCGACGAGGACATGGCCGCGGCCTACTTCGCCAGCTTCGACTAGCAGCCGGGTGAGCGACAGGACTGCACCAGGCCTCCACGTGACGTTCCGCGCGCCGGGGCGCACCCTGGAAGCAGCGGCTTTCGGAGGTGATCGTCATGATGCACACCGCTGTCGGATGGCATGTCGAGCTGGAGTTCCAGGAGGACGATCAGCACACGGATGCGGCGGCCCTGTTGCGCTTGCCCGACGGCACCGAGGTACGGGCGCACGGCCACGCCAACCGGCACCGCATCGACACGAACCAGCCCCGGGTCGGCGAGGAGATCGCCGGCGCGCGTGCCCTCAACGAACTGGCCATGGAACTGCTGAGCAAGGCCCACGGCGAGATCGACGACGCGTCCGGAAGGATTTCGCACCCGATCAACGTGTGACATCGCAACGCGTGACATCGCGGGGTGCGCCCGGGAGCGCGCTCTCGGGCGCGCAGTCCTACGCGAGCGCCGTGCGCAGTGCCCGTACCAGCGCCTGCGCCCTCGGGTCCGCCGTCACGCTCTTCCGGAAGCCGTTGGTGACATAGCCGAAGGCGATGCCGGTCTCCGGGTCGGCGAAGGCGAGGGCGCCACCCCTGCCCGGGTGGCCGAAGGAGCCCGGGGAGAACAGCGGGGCCGCGGCGCCGTGCAGCATGTAGCCGAGGCCGAACCGGGTGCCGACGACCAGGACCCGGTCCGGCCCGGCGGACTGCTCGGCGCGGGCCAGCTCCATCGTCTCCGGGGTGAACAGCCGGGTGCCGCCGTCGACTTCGCCGATGAGCGAGGCGTAGAAGCGGGCCAGCCCGTCGGCGGTGGCGATCCCGTTGGAGGCGGGCAGGGCGGCCGCGCGGTAGGCGGGGTCGTTCTCGTCGGGGAGCGGGGTGATCGCGCCGAACGCGCGCCGGGTCAGCGAGTCCGGGTCGGCGTAGGCCTCGGCCACCGCGCGCTTGGGGCGCGTCTTCAGACCGCCCGCCGCCTCGGGCGCCTCGACCGGGCCGACGCGACCCACGCGCGCGTGCTCCGACTCGGGCAGGCCGAGCCACAGGTCCGCGCCGACGGGGCCGGCGATCTCCTCCGCGATCCACTCGCCGACCGGGCGACCGGTGATCCGCCGGATCAGTTCGCCGGTGAGCCAGCTGTAGGTCTGGGCGTGGTAGCCGTGGTCCGTGCCCGGCTCCCACACCGGCGCCTGTGCGGCGACGGCTGCGGCGCCCAGGTCGGGGTCGGCGGCCTCGGCGGGGGTCAGCGGGCGGTCCAGCACGGGCACGCCCGCGCGGTGGGCGAGCAGTTGCCGGACGAGGGTGTGCTCCTTGCCGGCCGCTTTGTACTCCGGCCAGTACGCGCCGACCGGGGCGTCCAGGTCCAGTTCGCCGCGCTGGTGCAGCAGCAGGAGCGCGGCGGCGGCGACGCCCTTGGTCGCGGAGCGCACGATCTGCGCGGTCCCGGTCTCCCAAGGGGCCGCACCGTGCGTACCGGGCTTACCGGCTATCCGGTCACCGTCGACGTCCTTCGTGCCGGCCCACAGGTCGACGACCTTGTGCCCGTCGCGGTACACGGCGACGGCGGCGCCACGTTCCCCGAGCAGCGCGAAGTTCGCTGCGAACGCCTCCTCGACCGGCTCGAAGCCCTCGGCCACTGTGCCGTTCACGTCCACGCCCGCCGACCTTTCTCTCGCTGTCCCATCGCCTGCGACAGTGGGTGGAACGCGGGCCGCGCGCCTGGGATTCCTCGGTGGGATCAGCCCAGCAGGATCGTTACGTCGATGTTGCCGCGCGTTGCGTTGGAGTACGGGCAGACGTCGTGCGCCGCGTCCACCAGCCGCGCCGCCACGTTCGGGTCGAGGACCGGCAGGGAGACGCTGAGGGCGACCGCGAGGCCGTAGCCGCGCTGCCGGTTCGGGCCGATGCCGACCTTGGCGGCGACCGTGGAACCGGTCAGGTCGTAGCCCTCGCGGTTGCCGACCAGGATCAGCGCGTTGTGGAAGCAGGAGCTGTAGCCGGCTGCGAAGAGCTGTTCCGGGTTGGTGCCGTTGCCGTCGCCGCCCAGCTCCGGGGGCATTGCGACCTTCAGCTCGATCTGGCCGTCCTGGCTGGTGACATAGCCGTCGCGGCCGCCATGTGCGGTGGCTTCGGCGACGTACATGATCTTCGTCGGACGGGTGTCGACAGCGGTGTCCGCGGTCATGGCCGGCCTCCCCCGGGAAAAGTGGCGCACAAGTACATCGTGCACAAGGTACTGGCTGGTAGGTCAGTGGGCGGCACCCGGGGGTGGCAACCGTGGGTAACGGGAGATCGGGGCTGTGGGTACCGGCGTTCAGCGCCGTGGGGCTCGCGCGATCAGGGCAGGTTGGCCGCCGCGTCGGCGCGCTCGGTGAGCTTCCACAACTCCACGCGCAACCGCGCGACCTCCTGCGCGCCGAAGCCGGTCGTCGCGAGCAGCGCGCCGGGCACGCGCGCCGCGCGCTCCCTGAGTTCCTCCCCGTGCCCCGTGCACGTAACGAGCACCGAGCGCTCGTCGTCGGCCGCGCGCTCCCGGCGCACCAGCCCCGCCCCCTCCAGCCGCTTGAGCAACGGCGAGACGGTCCCGTAGTCCAGGCGCAGGGCGCGCGCCAGTTCCTTCACGCTGGTCTCGCCGCGCTCCCACAGCACCAGCAGCACGAGGTACTGCGGGTAGGTGAGCCCGAGGTCGTCCAGAAGCGGACGGTATGCGGCGGTCACGGCGCGCTGGGCGGCGTACAGCGCGAAGCACAGCTGGTCGTCCAGCAGCAGCGACCCCTCGACGGCCCGGTCCTCGTTCGTCACGCGCCCATTGTCACGGACTTCGGATCGAGGCCGAACGGCGGCTCCGGTGCGCAGGGGAGGTCGCGGGTGACCATGAGGACGGCTCGTCGAGGACGAGTCAGGGCTTTGTTGCGAACTAGTTGCAAGAACCAGCCAGTCGTGCATCCGTTCCGTAAGACAAGCCGTTCCCGAAGGCGTGAACCGGAAAATGTGCGACATTGGAGAGAAAGCGGAAGTACAGCTTTCGCATATGTCACTCAGCGTGAAAGGGCGTTCCGATGTCTGTGGTCGAGCAGTACGCGCGCGCCCATATCGTCACGGACGAGGAGGACCCGGGGGCCGTACCGGTGCTGCTGCGGTACGACCCCGACTCCGATCCACGGTCCGTCCGGGTCGACCTGCCCGGCACTCATGAGTGGACCTTCTCGCGCACACTGCTGGAACGCGGACTGCGGGCACCGGCCGAGAGCGGTGACGTACGGGTGTGGCCGTGCGGACGCGTCCAGGCGGTTGTGGAGTTCCACTCCGCCCACGGTGTCGAGGTGGTGCAGTTCGAGTCGAAGGCGCTGCTCAGATTCCTGCGCCGCACCTACACCGCGGAGCCCGTACGGGGCTGATCAGCCGCCCATCTTCAGCAGGGCCGCCACGATCGGCCCGGCCGTGTCGCCGCCGTGGCCGCCCGCCTGCACCACGCCGGCGGCGGCGAGGTCGCCCTTGTAGGCGGTGAACCAGCCGTTCGGCTTCTTCTGCCCGTCGACCTCCGCGGAGCCCGTCTTCGCGCCGTAGTCCCCGCTCATGCCCGCCATCGCCTTGGCCGCGGTGCCGTAATCCGCGGTGAACCGCAGGACATCCTTCAGCTGGGCCTGCGTGTTGGACGACATGGTGCGCGCGGCCTTCGCCAGCGTGCGGTTGTCCACCGTCGGGGACACCAGGTACGGCTGGTGGAAGACGCCCGACTCCACCGTCGCCGCCACCGACGCCATGTTCAGCGGGTTCATGCGCACCCCGCCCTGCCCGATCAGCGAGGCGCCCATCTGCGCGCCGCTCTCTACCGGGACGGAGCCGTCGAACGACGGGACGCCGATGGACCAGTTGTCCATGCCGAGGCCGTAGACCTGCTGGGCCTCGTTCGTCAGGTCACTGTTGGACAGCTTCGGCGCGAAGTCGATGAAGGCGTTGTTGCAGGAGGCCCCGAAGCTCTGCTTGAACGTGCCCTTCTTGATCTCGGAGTTGTCGTCGTTGTGGAACGTCCAGCCCGCCAGCTTGTACGTCTTGGGACACGGGTGCGAGGCGTCCGGAGTGATGAGCTTCTTCTCGAACAGCATCGTCGACGTCACGATCTTCATCGTGGAGCCGGGTGCGAGGGAGCCCTGGAAGGCGACGTTGAAGCCGTGCCCGCTGTTGGCGACGGCGAGGATCTCGCCGGTCGAGGGCCGTACGACGACGACGGACGCCTGCTGCCGCTTGCCGACCTGCTGCTCGGCCGCCGCCTGGAGGTCCGGGTTCAGCGTCGTCTTCACCGTGCCCGGCGTGCCCTGGCTCAGCTCCACCAGCGTCTTGTCGGACAGCTGGGCCTTCTGCGAGGCCTTGCCGCGCACCACGCGCAGTTCGATGCCGGCCTTGCCGCCCGCCGTCTTGCCGTACTTCTCCCGCAGGCCGTCCAACACCGGGCCCAAAGAGGGGTACTTGGCGGCCGTCAGCTCGCCGCCGTCGCGGTCCAGCGCCTTGATCGGCGGGGTGCCGGACTCGCCGGTGACGAGCGTGTCGCCGTCCTTCAGGTCCGGGTGGACGACAGCGGAGTGCCAGTTGACCAGCGGCTTGCCGTCACTCGCCCGCCGTACCACGGTGAGTGAACTGCCGTACGCCAGCGGCTTGCTGAGTTTCTGGTACGACACCGTCGCCTTGACGGTGAACGGCACCTTGGCGCCCGCGGGCGTGCCGGGCGTGAGGGTGACGTCCTTCAGGCGGGCGTCCTTGGTGTACCCGGTGAGCAGCGTGGTGGCGGCGGAGGCATCGTCGGTGGCGGCGGCTGCCTCGTCGATCCTGCCCTGCTGCCACGCGGTGAGGAAACGGGTGGAGGCCGTGCGGATCTCGGCGGCGCTGAGCGGACCGGACTTGACAGCCTTGTGGTCGGACGTGGCGGCCGTGCGCTCGTCGGCCGCCGCGCCGCCGTCGGTCAGTGCGTAGACACCGAACCCGACGCCGCCGACGAACACGGCGATCATCCCGCCGACCACGGCGGGCCTGGTGGTCTTCCGTCGCTCGGCGACGCGCCTTCTGTTGCCCACAGCCTCAGTTCCTCCGTGCCTTCCCCAGGTTCCCCGTAGCCCACACACTCCTCAACGACGGCACTCACCTTAAAGTCCCCACCTACGAGGGTGATGTCCGCGGCGAATCCGTAGCAGGCTTGCGACAATCGCACGCCGGTCCGACCCGCCGAAACCCAGGCTCAGACCCAGGTGTCCAGCCGGATGAAGTCCCTGTCCGCTGCCCCCGCACGGTCCTGAGCAGCTAGTTCGTCCCTGGCCTTGGGTCTTCCGAGCTGTATGCGTCAAAGCCTCAGCTCTACAGGTCCGAGGACGGCGTGCCGGCCCACACGGAGTTGTGGGTCCGTGCCGTTGACGGCAGCGAAGTTGAGATCGATCACCCGTATCGAGCGTGCACAGCCCGCCTTGCGTCCATCGGTTGATCTGTGCCTAGTATTTACTCTCGCATGGGCAGATCTTGACCCGGTCTGTCGTGCGTACAGGTCAGCCGGCGACCGGGGAATGGTGTCGCCGCGGGGGATCGTCATGCCGAGGTACTGCCCTCTGGACGTGTGCTGCCGTGGCTTGCTCCGCCTGCCGCCATATGTCACGTCGCCACGAGAGGACGCTTACGCATGGCCGATGCGATGGTGCTCAAAGCCCAGCAGTTCGTCAACAAGGCCTATGGTTCCCGCATCGGGATGACCGTCAAGGAAGACGGCAAGACCGGCTGGACCACGATGTACAGCCTCACCAGGGCGCTTCAGTGGACGGCGGCGATATCGACGGGAAGTACAACTCCCGTGTCCAGGCTGCCGTGAAGAAACTCAAGCAGGACATGGGCGTCGACAAGGCATACCCAGGCGCCGCCTTGACGCCGAAGGCATTCATGGCGCTGCTGAACATGGACGCCTACGTCACCGTGAACGGCGGCTCACAGGCCATCCGCGAGATCCAGCAGTGGATGAACGGGCGCTATGTAGGCCGTCGTGACTTCTTCACTGCAGACGTGAAGGCCGGCGTCGAGGCCTTCCAGTCGTTCGCCAAGCTCCCCGTCTCCGGCGCCGGGGACTTCCAGACCTGGGCCTCCCTGCTGGTCTCCTACGGCGATCAGTCCCGTAAGGGCGCGGCGTGCGACGGTGTCACCAAGGTCACTCCTGCTCGTGCGCAGGCTTTGAAAGACGCTGGCTACAAGTACATAGGCCGATATCTGTACAACCCGTCGACCACGTCCCTGCCGGAGAAGGAGATCCAGCCGGGAGAGCTGGAGACGATCAAGAAGTACGGGCTGCGCTGTTTCCCGATCTTCCAGACGTGGGCCCGCTCGGTCGACTACTACAGCCCGGCGCAAGGCAAGACGGACTGCATGAACGCCTCCTACAAAGCGGAGGAACACGGCTTCAAACCAGGCACGCTCATCTACTTCACGGTCGACTATGACGCGGTCGATGACGAGGTAACGTCACATGTTCTGCCGTATTTCCGGTCGATCAAGGACCAGATGGGCCGGATGGGTGCCCAGTTCAGGGTCGGTATCTACGGCCCGCGCAACGTGTGCTCCCGCATCTCCGCCGTCGGATATGCCGATGCGAGTTTCGTGTCCGACATGTCGTCCGGGTTCTCCGGCAACCTGGGATACCCGCTACCGGACAACTGGTCCTTCGATCAGATCGTCACGAAGACGGTCGGTACCGGCGAGAGCCCCCACTACAGCCAGGTGGACGTCGTGGAAGACGCCGGCGTGGTGTATTACCACACCGCTGCGATCCCGGACTGGGCCAAAGACCTCCCCGGCGTCAAGAAGCTCGTGGACAGCAGCACCGGCATCGCCAAGATCCAGGGCCGTACCGGCATCCTCGCCCGTAACAACTCCATCCGCTCAGGCACCCTCTCCGGAAAGATCCTTGACCCGGCCAAGGACTCCGACAGGTGGTCCATGTGGCAGAAGCTCAACCAGGACAACGCCTTCAATGTGGGAACCGTCCCACACATGCACATCTGGGCGGCCGACGGAAAGAAGGGTGATCACGACGAGACCCCGATCCGTCGCCCCGCACTCGACTACACCGACGCCGAGACCTATCAAATCCTCCGCCGCTACCAGGGATTCGGCGACCAGGCCGAGGCTGACGCGAAGCTGCGTATGCCGCTGTACGCGATCTTCGAGAAGTACAACCGCATCATCCGCGAGTCCTGACCGGCCATGATCACCGCATCCGACCCGTGGCAGGGGCACAACTTCCCAGCGCTCTTCGCCATCGCGCTCTGCGGAGCGGCGGCGCTGCTCGCACTCATCGTCTACCTGTGTTCGCGACTCACACCGCGGAACCTGCGTTCCTACACTCCACCGGCTGTCTGGCGGGATGTGTCCCTGCTGACGGCTGCTGCGTCACTGGCGCTCTACCTCTGGGGATGTCTGCACGTCATTTTCATGGACCGCGAGAAAGAAGGCCAGGCGTGCGAGGTGGCTCGCCCTCCGGACGTGCGGCACCTCGTCGGCATGCGCGGCGACTTCGTCCCCCTGCGGCTCGTATGCCGGGCAGCGGACGGCCGTGACTACTCCATCCTCATTCCGCACTACGTCAACCCGACCATTCTCGTCCTGCTGCTGCTCGGCCTGACCTGCGGAGTCATCTCCGTCCTGCTGTCCCGGCGAGCGCAGCGCATCGGCCAAGGACTGATCCGTTGAGTCACACCGAACCGACCCGCAGACACGCCCTCACCACGGCGATGGGCGTCACCGCGGCCGCAACTCTCGCCTCCGTCGGCTTCCTGTCCATCCCGGCTGTGGCCGCATCCCAGCCCGGCCCTGATCCCGTGAAGAACGATGAGCTGAAGGAGGCACTGCGCAGCCTCGAAGCCCGGCGGCGACGACTCCTCACGGGCCGCCCGTCCGCCAACGGGTGGGAGATGGAGAAGGAGACTGACGCTGGCGGATCGATCTGGACCTGTGACATCGCGGGCACCCCAGGCCCGCTCACCGTGGCGGTCCGCGCTGGTGACGTAGCAACCGTCCTTACTCACGTGATCCGCCGCTTCAACTACGAGATCGACGAACTCGGAACGAAGAACGAAGCCCCGGCACTCCTGGGATGGACTCACCCCAGCAAGGTACGCAACAGTGCTCTTCCAGAGAGCAACCAGGCCTCCGGTACAGCGGTCGTGATCCGCCCCACCTGGTACCCGCCCGGCGCGCAGGGTGGCTTCACCGACGTGCAGAAGGATACGGTCCGGGACATCCTCGCCGAATGCGAAGGCGTTGTCCGCTGGGGCGGTGACGACCGCCGCCCCTACGAGGGCCTGTTCTCCATCGACGTCAAGCCCGGAGATGTCCGGCTGGCGGAGATCGCGGGCAGGATACGTGGCTGGAACGAGACGCCGGGCGAGGGGGCGGGAACCGGCCCGGACCCGTATCAGTCGGCTCGTAAGCGTGCAGCGGACCGGCTTGCCCGCCAGCAGGCTTGACGCGCTGCCGTGATGAAACGAACGCTTCCCTCAGTCGTATTGGCCGCGCTCATCCTGCTGACAGGGTGCAGTACGGAGCCCTCGGCGAAGAGTAGTCCGCGGCCGTCCGACGGCCCGCCCACCATCAGCGCGTCCCCGGCAGGTGCAGGCCGCGACCTTGCGGCGCGCTACCGAAAGGCTGGCGGAGACGCCGACGTGTACGGGCTCACGCACACGAAGAACCGGGAAGGTGTGCTGGTCCTGACCGTGTGGACCCGCAAGAGGTCCGGCTACGGCGGCGGTTTCGACACCTTCGACAAGACGCTGGTGTCCTTCCTGACCAGGGAGGGTGTCAGCCTCGCTCAGGGCTATGTGCTGAACGTGTATGGCTCTGACGGGACCAGACTGCATCACTTCGACACCACCGTGGAGAACAACCCTTGATACGCAGAACCCTTGCCTCCGCCCTCGTGATCGTGGCCTCCGCCGGCGCCGTCCTTGTGGGGACTGGTCCGCTGGCGTTCGCGGCTGAACCCAGCGTGGAGCCTTCGGTCACCGCGAGCCAGGATCCGACGCCGTCGGCAGAGCCGTCGACGGGGCCGGTGAATCCGGTGATCGCCGACTACGACGGGAGGAAGATCAACCTCGCCGAGTCCTGGGAAGGCGCTAACGTCTGCACCGAGCTTCCCAACGGGGAGGTTCACTGCTACGACACGACCGAGGAGTCCCTGGCGGACCCAGATCTTCCCGCCAAGGTCCGGCAGGAATCTCTCAAGGCGTCCATGCTCCGGGCTTCTGGCCCGCGTGACAACTGCGCCGCCGACTACTGGTGCCTGTACCAGGACGCCAACTACCAGGGCCGACGACTCCAGTTCTCCAGCAGCGGCAAGAAGAGCCTCGGCGACTACGGGTACGCGAAAATCTGGGATTCCCGCTCAGGCCTGCTCCACGACCGCCAGCGCGACCTTCTCCCGCCGCACGGCTGGGCCAACTTCAAGAACATGGACTACCCCGGCGGCGGCAACTGGAACGACAAGGTCGACGTATTCGAGGTCAAGCGATCCTGACGTGTGGTCCCGCCCCTCCGTGGCGATGCAGAGGGGCATCAGCCCAGCTAGACCCACGTGTCCAGCCACATCCGCGACCGCCAGGAGTCGATCGGGATCGCCGTGCCTGTGTAGAGCGGCCAGAAGTAGATGAAGTTCCAGGCGATCAGCAGCACCAGCACACCCGCGGACGAGGCGCCGACCACCCGGCGGGTGTCGGAGGAGCCCGCCGGGCCGACGATCGCACCGATCATCATCGCCACCGCCAGACACAAGAACGGCAGGAAGACGACGGCGTAGAAGAGGAAGATCGTGCGCTCCTGGTACATGAACCAGGGCAGGTAACCGGCCGCGATCCCGCACGCGATGGCGCCGGCGCGCCAGTCGCGGCGGAACGCCCACCGCCACAGCACGTACAGGATCGCGAAGCAGGCCGCCCACCACAGCAACGGGGTCCCGATCGCCAGCACCTCACGGGCGCACTTCTGGCCGGCGTCCGAAGGACAGCCGTCGACACCGGGGTTCGGCGACTCGTAGAAGTACGACACCGGGCGGCCCAGCACGATCCAGCTCCACGGGTTGGACTGGTACGTGTGCGGTTGGGTGAGCCCGATGTGGAACTTGTAGACCTCGTGCTCGTAGTGCCACAGACTGCGCAGCCAGTCCGGCAGGAAGGTCCAGCTGCCGCCCTTGCCGTCGGTGGCCGCCCAGTTGCGGTAGTAGCCGCCGGTGCCGTCCGCGGGGGAGAGGATCCAGCCGGTCCAGGAGGCCAGGTAGACGGCGATCGCCACCGGGACCGTCGCGAGGAAGGCGAGGCCCGTGTCGTACTTCAGGGCCGCCGCGTACGGGCACACGGCGCCGGCCGTCTTGCGGGTGCCGACGTCCCACAGCACCGCCATCACACAGAACGCGGCCAGGATGTACAGGCCGTTCCACTTCGTGCCGATGGCCAGGCCCAGCATCAGCCCGGCCGCCCAGCGCCAGGGGCGCAGGCCGAAGCGGAACGTGTCGGCCACGTGCGCGTGGGGGCGAACCCGGCCGTCGGGGTCGGCGGGCAGGGCCGCGGCCAGCCGCTCCCGCGCCCGGTCCCGGTCGATGACCAGGCAGCCGAACGCGGCCAGTACGAAGAACATCAGCACGCCGTCGAGCAGCGAGGTCCGGCTCATCACGAAGTGCAGGCCGTCCACCGCCATCAGCGCGCCCGCGAGGCAGCCGAGGAACGTCGAGCGGAACATCCGGCGCCCGATCCGGCACAGCAGCAGCACGGACAGCGTGCCCAGCAGGGCCGTCATGAACCGCCAGCCGAACGGGTCGAACCCGAAGATCAGCTCGCCGAGCCCGATGACGTACTTGCCGACCGGCGGATGCACCACGTACGCCGCGTCCGTCGGGATCGCGAGATGGCCGTGCGTCTGCAGCACCAGGTCGTTGGCGTTCTTGTCCCAGTTGACCTCGAAACCGCGGTGGACGAGCGCCCAGGCGTCCTTGGCGTAGTACGTCTCGTCGAATATCACCGCGCGCGGACTGCCCAGGTTCCAGAACCGCATCAGGCCCGCCATCAGCGTCACCAGCAGCGGACCGCCCCAGCCCGACCAGCGGGTGATCCGCTCGGCCAGGACCGGCGACACGCCGAGGGCCTGCCACAGCCGCGGGCTCGGCTCGGCATACGGGGGCACCAGCCGGTCGCGTACGTCGCCCGAGGGGGCGTCCTCGGCCGGTACGTAGCCGAATCGGCGCAGCCGCCGCTGCCACGACGGCCGCTGGTCGTGCGGCGCCTGGCCCTGCCGGAGGTCCATGGAGGACGCGGTACTGGTCACCGCGCCATCGTAGGGAACCGTCCTGTGCGAGTCCCGTGCATGTGCGGTACCGGTCGGGATGCGGCCGTTTTCCCGGGCCGCCGGGGCCGTCCGGCCGCCCCGGTCGCCGGCCGGACTGTCAGTGGTCCCTGCGAGGATGGAGGCGTGACTGGAACCCTTGTCCTCGCAGGTACCCCCATCGGCGACATCGCGGACGCGCCGCCCCGGCTGGCCGAGGAGCTGGCCGACGCCGACGTGGTCGCCGCCGAGGACACCCGGCGGCTGCGCCGGCTCACCCAGGCCCTCGGCGTCACGCCCAAGGGCCGCGTCGTGTCGTACTTCGAGGGCAACGAATCCGCGCGCACGCCGGAGCTGGTCGAGGAGCTGCTCGGCGGCGCGCGCGTGCTGCTCGTCACCGACGCGGGGATGCCGTCCGTGTCCGACCCGGGCTACCGGCTGGTCGCGGCCGCCGTCGAGAAGGACATCAAGGTCACCGCCGTGCCCGGGCCGTCCGCCGTGCTCACCGCGCTCGCCCTGTCCGGGCTGCCCGTCGACCGGTTCTGCTTCGAGGGCTTCCTGCCGCGCAAGGCGGGCGAGCGGCTGTCCCGGCTGCGGGAGGTCGCGGACGAGCGGCGCACGCTCGTGTACTTCGAGGCCCCGCACCGGCTCGACGACACCCTCGCCGCGATGGCCGAGGTCTTCGGCGCGGAGCGGCGGGCCGCGGTCTGCCGCGAGCTGACCAAGACGTACGAGGAGGTACGACGCGGTCCGCTGGCCGAGCTGGCGCGATGGGCCGCGGAGGGCGTGCGCGGGGAGATCACCGTCGTGGTCGAGGGGGCACCCGAGGCCGGGCCGGAGGAGCTCGACGCGGAGGAACTGGTGCGCCGGGTGCGGGTGCGGGAGGAGGCCGGGGAGCGGCGTAAGGAGGCGATCGCGGCGGTGGCGGTGGAGGCGGGGGTTCCGAAGCGGGTGGTCTTTGACGCCGTGGTTGCAGCGAAGCGTGCCGGTGAGTGACGGGGGTTTGTTCGGGTAGCGCCGCGGGGGTGCGGTTCCGTTGCGGGGTGCGGCTCGGTCGTGGCTTGTCGCGCCGTTCCCCGCGCCCCTTCGGGTACTGCCGCCGGCCCGCACTGACAGGCCCTCTGAGCAGGGGTGTTCTCTTGTGAGCGGGTGGGCCATGGGAGGGCAAAGGGCTGTCGCCGATGGCAAAGGGGAGGAGGGCTCGCCGGGGGCTTTTCGGCAAGGAAGGCTCAAATCGCTTCCAACACTCGACAGCTCTGCTGCGTTCGCGCTGGTGAAGGCGTCCACTGATTGAAGGGACGCACCCGTCCCTCGCCCCAGGGATTCCGGGGGGAATCCCATGCGGGGTGCTTGTCCAGCGGACAAGAGGAGCTGGCATGAGTGAGATCGCAGGGCAGACCGGCCTCCGTGGCACGCCTACAGCCGTTGTGCACGAGTCGTATTCCTTCGCCTGCATGAGGTGCGGGCACGGCTGGGAGCAGTCGTACGAGATAGAGCACCACACGGACGCCGACGGGCAGGAGTTCGTGCTGTACGTGGCCGACGGCCGGGTCGTGCCGTCGCCGCTGAGCCGGCCCAGCTGCCACAACTGCGACGGCCATGTCGTGCGGATCATGCGCGCGGGGCAGGTCTCGTCGGTGCGCGGTGACGCGCATCGGCACCACAGTGTGCCGCAGGCGGGACCGGTCGAGGCGCCGCAGGTGCCGGTGCAGCCGGCGCAGGCCAAGGAGCCGCACCACTGGCACCTGTCCGATCTCCTGCACGCGTTCTACCGCAAGGCCGGCTGAGCGGATCGCGGTCCGCCGAGGGCATGCCCCTTTCGTAGGATCGGGGCATGTCTTCGAACGCCGGCCAGAGCACCAAGGGCGACAAGAACGCCGCACCGCCGCTTCCGCCGCCGCTGCGGGTTCCGGTCGCCGACTCGCACACCCACCTGGACATGCAGTCCGGCACGGTCGAGGAAGGCCTCGCGAAGGCCGCGTCGGTCGGGGTGACGACGGTCGTCCAGGTCGGCTGCGACATCAAGGGCTCCCGGTGGGCCGCCGAGACCGCGGCCGCGTACGACGGTGTCCACGCCGCCGTCGCCCTCCACCCCAATGAGGCCCCGCGCATCGTCCACGGCGATCCCGACGGCTGGTCGCGGCAGGGCGCCCGGGAGCCGGGCGGTGACGCCGCGCTGGACGAGGCCCTCGCCGAGATCGACCGGCTCGCCGCACTGCCCCAGGTGAAGGGCGTCGGCGAGACAGGGCTGGACTACTTCCGCACCGGCCCGGAGGGCAAAGCCGCCCAGGAACGGTCCTTCCGCGCCCACATAGAGATCGCCAAGCGGCACGGCAAGGCGCTCGTCATCCACGACCGCGACGCGCACGCCGACGTCCTGCGCGTCCTGAAGGAGGAGGGCGCCCCCGAGCGCACCGTCTTCCACTGCTACTCCGGCGACGCCGAGATGGCGGAGATCTGCGCACGCGAGGGCTACTTCATGTCCTTCGCGGGCAACGTCACCTTCAAGAACGCCCAGAATCTGCGGGACGCCCTCGCCGTCGCCCCGCTGGAGCTGGTGCTCGTGGAGACCGACGCGCCCTTCCTGACCCCGGCGCCGTACCGTGGCCGGCCCAACGCGCCCTACCTCGTCCCGGTCACGGTCCGTGCGATGGCCGCCGTGCGCGGCATCGACGAGGACCCGCTGGCCACGGCCCTCGCCGCCAACACCGCCCGCGCCTTCGGCTACTGAGCCCCTGTTCGAGTACTGGGCGCGCACACTCGACGGGCAACAGTACGTAGTCGCGTCGCTTTGGAGAGTCACCATCGCTCCGCTAAGTTCTGGGGGCCCGATCCAGACCCCTCTGGCACCTCTGGAGCGTGTCGGCGTGAGCAAGTCGCAGTACGAGACGTTCGAGGCACAAGAGCCGTACCAGTCGTATGCGCCATACGGGCCGTACATGTCGTACGAGTCGTATGAGCCGTTCCAGTCATACGGCTCCGAAGCCTCCGTGCACACCGCGGAGACCCTGCCGCACGGGCCGTACGAGGACACCTACCGGCCCGCCTACGAGGCGCAGGCCTACTTCGTCGCCGAGCCGGTGCTGCCCCGGCAGGCCG
>NZ_CM002285.1:5760524-5798674 GCF_000497445.1 Streptomyces roseochromogenus subsp. oscitans DS 12.976
AAGGACAAGGCGATCGAGCTGACCGTCGACGGCAAGCAGCGCACCCTGCACACCTTCGCCGACGACGTGAGCGAGTTGCTCACCGAGGAGGGCGTGAGCACGGGGGCGCACGACATGATCGCGCCCGCCCCCGGCGCGGCGCTCGCCAGCGGAGACACGGTCGCCGTGCGCTACGGGCGCCCCGTCCGGCTCACCCTGGACGGCCGGCAGCGCGAGGTGTGGACGACGGCGCACACCGTGGCGGGAGCGCTGGACGAGCTGGGGGTGCGCGCGGAAGGCGCGTACCTGTCCGTCTCGCGGTCCCAGCGCATCGGACGCGCCGGGCTCGCGCTCGACGTGCGCACCGAACGCGCCGTCACGATCATGGCCGACGGCCGCAGCCGGAGCATTCGCACCAACGCGGCCACCGTACGCGAGGCCCTGGCGGAGGCCGGGATCGGCCTGCGCGGCGAAGACACCACCTCCGTCCCGCCCGACAGCTTCCCGCGCGACGGGCAGACGGTGACCGTGCTGCGGGTCAGCGGCAGCCGGGAGGTCCGCGAGGAGCAGATCCCGTTCGACGTCCAGCGCACCGAGGACCCCACCCTCTTCAAGGGCACCGAGGTCATCGCGCAGGCCGGGCAGCCCGGACTGCGGCGCGACACCTATCTGCTGCGCATCGTCAACGGGGTACGGGAGAAGCCGCGCCGTGAGACTTCCGAGGTGCTGCGCAAACCACGCAAACAGATCGTGAAGGTGGGCACCAAGCCGCTGCCGCAGTCCGTGGCCGGCGCCGACCATCTGAACTGGCGCGGCCTCGCCACCTGTGAGTCCGGGGGCCGTCCGGACGCGGTCGACCCCTCCGGCACGTTCGGCGGGCTGTACCAGTTCGACACGGGCACCTGGCACAGCCTCGGCGGCAGCGGTCGCCCCCAGGACGCCCCGGCGGACGAACAGACCTTCCGCGCGAAGAAGCTGTACACACGGCGGGGCGCGACACCTTGGCCGTCGTGCGGGGCGCGGTTGCACGGCTGACAGCGGGGATTCGCCGTTGAGCTGTTGTGCGTCGCCGGGTGCCGGTGCCGGTGCCGGTGCCGGTGCCGGTGCGGGTGCGGGCGCGTGGTGGCTGGTAGCTCCCCCAAGTTCTCGGCTTCGCTCGTCGGCTCTTGCGGCACCGTGCCCGCGCAGGCCGAGGCGCCGGGAACCTGGCAACCCGGTCGGGCAGACCCCCGTACCCTTGTCCCGTGAGCAGCCCCACCCCCGACGCCCTTCTCGGCCCCGCCGACATCCGTGAGCTCGCGGCAGCTCTCGGTGTCCGTCCCACCAAGCAGCGCGGCCAGAACTTCGTGATCGACGCCAACACGGTCCGCCGTATCGTCCGCACCGCGGAGGTCCGCCCCGACGACGTGGTCGTCGAGGTCGGCCCGGGGCTCGGTTCCCTCACGCTCGCGCTGCTGGAGGTCGCCGACCGGGTGACGGCCGTCGAGATCGACGACGTACTCGCCGCGGCCCTCCCCGCGACCATCGGGGCGCGCATGCCGGCGCGCGCCGACCGGTTCGCGCTGGTCCACTCCGACGCGATGCACGTGGCCGAACTGCCCGGCCCCCCGCCGACCGCGCTGGTGGCGAACCTCCCGTACAACGTCGCCGTACCGGTGCTGCTGCACATGCTCGACACCTTCCCGAGCATCGAGCGCACCCTCGTCATGGTGCAGTCCGAGGTCGCCGACCGGCTGGCCGCCGCGCCCGGCTCGAAGGTGTACGGCGTGCCGTCCGTGAAGGCGAACTGGTATGCCGAGGTGAAGCGGGCCGGCGCGATCGGCCGCAATGTCTTCTGGCCCGCGCCGAACGTCGACAGCGGGCTGGTCTCCCTCGTCCGGCGAGCCGAGCCGATCAGGACGACGGCCTCCAAGAAGGAGGTCTTCGCGGTCGTCGACGCCGCCTTCGCACAGCGCCGCAAGACCCTGCGGGCCGCACTGGCCGGCTGGGCCGGATCCGCCGCTGCCGCCGAGGCCGCCCTGGTCGGGGCCGGTGTCTCGCCGCAGGCGCGCGGCGAGTCGCTGACGGTGGAGGAGTTCGCACGGATCGCCGAGCACAAGGATGCGCTGACCACCCGGCGCGACCGGATCACCGAACACGACGCCGGGATCAGCGAACACGACGACCGGATCACCGAAGACACGGACGTGCGGATCACCGACCACGAGGAGAGCGACAAGTGAGCGTCACGGTACGCGTACCGGCCAAGGTCAACGTCCAGCTCGCGGTCGGCGCCGCGCGCCCCGACGGGTTCCACGACCTCGCCAACGTCTTCCTCGCCGTCGGCCTGTACGACGAGGTGACGGTGACCCCCGCGGACGAACTCCGGATCACCTGCGAAGGCCCGGACGCCGACCAGGTCCCGCTCGACCGCACCAACCTCGCCGCGCGCGCCGCGATCGCGCTCGCCGGGCGCCGGGGCATCGAGCCGAACGTGCACATCCACATCGCCAAGGACATCCCGGTCGCCGGCGGCATGGCGGGCGGCAGCGCGGACGGTGCGGGCGCGCTACTGGCCTGCAACACGCTGTGGAACGCCGGCGCCTCCCGTGTTGAACTCCTCTCCATTTGTGCCGAGTTGGGCAGCGACGTGCCGTTCAGCCTGGTGGGCGGGGCTGCCCTCGGTATCGGGCGCGGAGAGCAGTTGACCGCCCTGGAGACCGGCGGCACCTTCCACTGGGTGTTCGCGATGGCCGAGCGGGGGCTGTCCACCCCGGCCGTCTTCCGTGAGTTCGACCGGCTGGCGGAGGGGCGGGAGATTCCGGAGCCGGTGGCTTCGGCAGACCTGCTGGAGGCGCTGGCGAAGGGGGACTCGGACGCGCTGGCCGCGGCTGTGTCCAATGAGCTTCAGCCTGCGGCTCTGTCGCTGTTCCCGGAGCTGGCGGACACGCTGGAGGCGGGGCGCGGGGCGGGTGCGCTGGCCGCGCTGGTCTCCGGGTCCGGGCCTACCACGGCGTTCCTAGCGCGTGATGCCGAGTCGGCGGAGAAGGTGGCGGCGGCGCTGCGGGCGTCGGGGACGTGCAGGGCCGTGCGGATGGCGGTGGGGCCGGTGGCGGGGGCGACGGTCGTCTGAGGGTCAGCGTTTGCCGATAGTGGTCAGGTCGATGTCGATGGGGTAGGGCTTGTCGACTTTGATCCGGTCGCGATGCATGCCCACGTGCACGTAGGACTTGGTGAGTGGGTCGAGCTCATAGACATGGATGACGGGCCCGTTGATTGTTCCGTTCTGTTCGACGCGCCAGTAGTTGGGGATTCCCGCAGCGGCGTACTTCTGCGGTTTGGTCGTGCGGTCGCGGGATTCCGAGTCGGGGGAGACGACCTCCACGGCGAGTAGTACGTCTTCGGCCTGAAACTTGGTCTGGTCCAGCCCGGTGACCGCGTCGGCTCGGACCACGCTGACATCGGGTTCGGGGCCATTGCGGTTGTCAAGGATGACGGTCATTTCCCGCTCGACGCTGAACTCCGGGGCGAGAGAGCTGCACAGCCCGTTGACCAACAGGTCGATTGCAAGGAAGTGGAAACGGCGCTGCGGACTCACGAAAACCAGGCTCCCGTCGATCAGCTCGGTGTGCGGCGGGAGATCCGGCAGTGTGAACAGGTCGTCCACGGTGTAGCCGTCCTGCGGCGGCACCGGCCACTGGTGACGGTGCTCTACGGACTCGGCGGTCATGGTTCCTCCCATGGACGGGATCCTGCTGCCTGCCCTCCACGGTAGCGGCCGCTTCCCGATCACGTCATCACAAAGAGTGACAACCCCCTCGCGCCCCGCCCCCGCCTCCGCAGGCCCTACGCTAGAAGGCTGAGTCCCCGCGCACAGGAGTGAAATGGCCGTCAACCTGGTCAATGTCGAGAACGTCAGCAAGGTGTACGGCACCCGTGCCCTGCTCGACGGCGTCTCGCTCGGTGTGTCCGAAGGGGACCGGATCGGGGTCGTCGGGCGCAATGGCGACGGCAAGACCACCCTCATCCGGATGCTCGCCAAGCTGGAGGAGGCCGACACCGGGCGTGTCACGCACTCCGGCGGGCTGCGGATCGGCGTGCTCACGCAGCACGACTCCCTCGACCCCGCCGCCACCGTCCGGCACGAGGTCATCGGCGACATGGCTGACCACGAGTGGGCCGGAAACGCCAAGGTCAGGGACGTGCTGACCGGGCTCTTCGGCGGGCTCGACCTGCCGGGCTTCCCGAAGGGGCTCGACACCGTCATCGGACCGCTGTCCGGCGGCGAGCGGCGCCGGATCGCGCTCGCCAAGCTGCTCATCGAGGAACAGGACCTGCTCGTCCTCGACGAGCCCACCAACCACCTCGACGTCGAGGGCATCGCCTGGCTCGCCCGGCATCTGCAGAGCCGCCGCTCGGCGCTGGTGTGCGTGACGCACGACCGGTGGTTCCTCGACCAGGTCTGCACCCGCATGTGGGACGTGCAGCGCGGCGACGTCTACGAGTACGAGGGCGGCTACTCCGACTACGTCTTCGCGCGTGCCGAGCGCGAGCGGATCGCCGCCACCGAGGAGGCCAAGCGGCAGAACCTGATCAGGAAGGAGCTGGCCTGGCTGCGCCGCGGGGCGCCCGCCCGCACCTCCAAGCCGCGCTTCCGGGTCGAGGCCGCCAACGAGCTGATCGCGGACGTACCGCCGCCTCGGGACAGCTCCGAACTGATGAAGTTCGCCTCCTCGCGGCTCGGCAAGACCGTCTTCGACCTCGAGGACGTCACCGTCCAGGCCGGGCCGAAGGTGCTGCTCAAGCACGTCACCTGGCAGCTCGGGCCGGGCGACCGGATCGGTCTCGTCGGCGTGAACGGCGCCGGCAAGACCTCGCTGCTGCGCGCCATGGCCGCGGCCGCCCGCAGCGAGGGCGAGGAGCAGCCGGCCGGCGGGCGCGTCGCCGTCGGCAGGACTGTCAAGCTCGCCTACCTCTCCCAGGAGGTCGCCGAACTCGATCCCGCCTTGCGGGTCCTTGAGGCCGTGCAGCGCGTGCGCGAGCGCGTCGACCTCGGCAAGGGGCGCGAGATGACCGCCGGGCAGCTGTGCGAGACGTTCGGCTTCAACAAGGAGAAGCAATGGACGCCGGTCGGCGACCTGTCCGGTGGTGAGCGCCGGCGCCTGCAGCTCCTGCGCCTCCTCATGGACGAGCCCAACGTCCTCTTCCTCGACGAGCCCACCAACGACCTCGACATCGAGACCCTCACCCAGCTCGAGGACGTCCTCGACGGCTGGCCCGGCTCGATGATCGTCATTTCCCACGACCGCTTCTTCGTCGAGCGCACCACCGACCGGGTCTTCGCCCTCCTCGGCGACGGCACCCTTCGGATGCTGCCGCGCGGCATCGACGAGTACCTGGAGCGGCGCCAGCGCATGGAGGAGGCGGTCGCCGCGCAGGCCGCCGCAGCGGCGCCCAAGCCGGCCACCCCGGAGAAGAGCGCTGCCGACCAGCGCGCCGCCAAGAAGGAACTCCAGAAGATCGAGCGCCAGTTGGACAAGATCTCCGAGAAGGAGACCAAGCTGCACGCCCAGATCGCCGAGAACGCCACCGACTTCGCCAAGGTCGCCGGCCTGGACGCCCAGCTGCGCGACCTGGCCGGCGAGCGCGAGGAACTGGAACTGCGCTGGCTGGAACTGGCGGAGGACGCGTAGCGCGACCGGGGCGCGAGCGCACCGGAGCGGGCGCGGGCGCGGTAGTGAGGGCGGGCGCCCGTTGTGAGTTACGGGCGTGCGTGCCGCCGAATACGGCGCTTGAGCGGGGTGCGCACGCCGCCAAGTGCAGCGCTCGGGCGAGGTCGCGCGCCGGCCAGTGCGGCGCTTGGTCTGGGTGTGCGCGCTGTCTGGCGCGGCGCTCGATGCAGGCGGGCGCGCTGTGTGTGGGGGCGCACGATGCCCGCGTGCGTTCCTCATAGCGCGGCGCGCGCAACCTGAGCCAACGCCCCTGGCGTGAATCAGCCACCGCGCGCCCGCTCTTCTCGGCCCCACCCCCCACCGCGCCGGTCTCCTCCCCCCCGGCGCGCGGTGCTGTTGCGCGCGCCGCGTGAAGGGGGCGTGAAGGCGCGTAACGGCGGCATCACGGGCCGGTCGTCCCTTGGGAACAGCGGCGGATCCGAGCCCGTGGGCTGTCGGTACCGGGTGATAGAAAGGGCCGTCTGAGAACTTTCTAAGTAACGACCTAGGGTCCGTCAAGAACCTCAGGGCGTGGCTAAAAATCAGTGAACGAGGGGGAAGAACGCTGATGACTCAGCCGCCCAACCAACCGCCGCACGGCGGTTTCGGAGCGCCGCAGGACAGACCGCCGCAGGAGCAGCCGCCGCAGGGCGGCGGCTTCGGCGCCCCGCAACCACCACCGGCCCAGGGCGGATTCGGCGCCCCGCAGGGTGCCCCGGGCACCCCGGGCGCTCCCGGCGTCCCTCCCACACCCCCGCCCCCGGCTCAGCCGCCCGCCGCCCCGCCGCAGCCGCCCCAGCCCGGCTACGGCTACCCCCAGCAGCCGGGCCCGTACGGCACCCCGGGCCCCTACGGGTATCCGCAGCAGCCGGGTCCCTACGGCGCGGTGCCCCAGCCCGGTTTCGGCCAGCCGCAGCAGCCGCCGTACCCGGGCGCGCCCGCCGCCGGTTCCGACAGGAAGAAGACGGCGCTGATCATCGGTGCCGCGGTGGCCGCGCTGCTCGTCATCGGCGGCACGGTGTACGCGGTCACGAGCGGCGGTGACGATCCCAAGAGGAAGCCGGTCGCCCAGCAGAGCGACGACCCCAAGCACTCCGCCACCGCCGCGCCGAGCGCGTCGAGCACGTCCGGCGGCGGTGACGACCCGGAGAACCTCAACGAGGGCCGGCGGGCCGGCGAGGCGAAGGTGCTCTGGTACAAGTCGGCGCCGGACGCCCCGGGTTCGGGTGCCGACGCACCCGGTATGTGGGTCACCGGCAAGGCGGCGGTGAAGGCGGCGTACAAGCAGGTCTTCGCCTACGGCGTCGGCGACGGCAAGCCCGTGTGGGGCCCGATCTCCTTCCCGCAGAAGATCTGCGCGGTCACCCAGCAGAAGTCGGCCGACGACAAGGTCGTCGTGGCGTACATGAGCGGTGCCGGCGACAACGCCAAGTGCAACCAGCTGCAGCAGATCGACCTGGCCACCGGCCACAAGGGCTGGACCACGGAGGTCGCCGACGGCGGGCTGTTCGACAGCGCGCTCAACGTCGAGCTGACCGTGAGCGGCAAGACGCTGATGGTGGGGCGTTCGGAGTCGGGCACGGCGTACGACATCGACAGCGGCAGGAAGCTGTACGACAAGCAGAAGTACGGCGCGGCCTGCTTCCCGGCCGCGTACGCGGGCGGCACCGGCCGGCTGATCCAGGTGGCCTCCTGCGGTGCGGGCGGTAGCAACGCGCACGACGAGCTCCAGGAACTGGACCCCGCCACCGGCAAGGTGCGCTGGACGCAGCCGGTCAAGAAGGGCTGGCAGGTCACGCGGACGTTCTCTGTCGACCCGCTGGTGGTCTATCTGACCAATGCGGACAAGAAGGCCTGGAACATCTCGACGTTCACCAAGGAGGGAAAGTTCCGTTCGGAGGTCAAGGTCGACGGGAAGTTCGCCCCCCGCTGCGGCTGGGCGGTCCTCGAGCGTGACCTGCAGGGCTGCCAGGGCGTCGCCGCGGACGCCGACACGCTGTATCTGCCCACGGACACCACCGGCAGCGCCAACGAGATCGTCGCGATCAGCCTGGCCGACGGCAAGGAGCGGTGGCGGACCAAGTCCCCGGCCGACGAGCCGATGTACCCGATGCGGATCCAGGGCGGCAAGCTCGTCGCGTATGTGCAGCCGTCGTACGACGCGGGCGGCCAGGTGGTGTCGATCCCGGTCACCGGCTCCTCCCACACGACCACCAAGCTGCTGCAGAACCCGCAGGGCACGGCTCAGATCGAGAACACCTTCTACGACGGTGTCGTGGACTGGGCCGACGGGCGGTTCTTCATCTCCGCCGGCCGGCTGAACGGCAGCGACCAGTCGAAGGAGAAGCTGATCATGGCCTTCGGCAACTGAGCCCACCGCGCCGGCCCAGCGGGCCCAGCGGGCCAGCCAACCGAGCCATCTGAGCCGCCCGAGCCAGCCGAGCCATCTGAGCCGCCGTCCCGGCTTCCCCCTGTCCGTAGCGAATCCCTTCCGGCTTCCGAGCCTCACCGAGGTACCCGTCCCATGACCCAGCCGCCCCCTCCGCCGCCGAACCAGCCCCCGCAGCAGGGCGGTTTCGGCCCCCCGAACCCGCAGCAGCCGCCCCAGCCGGCTCAGCCACCTCAGCCGCAGCAGCCTCCGCAGCCCCCTCAGCCGCAGCCCGGCTATGGCTACCCGCAGGCCGCACCGGCCCCGCAGCCACCGCAGCCTCCGCAGCCGGGTTACGGCTACCCCGGCGGGCAGCAGCCCCCGTACGGCCAGCAGCTCCCGGCCCAGGGCCAGCAGCCGCCGGCGTACGGCTACCCCGGCCAGCCGCAGAACCCGTACGCGCAGCCCGCGCAGCCGGGTTATGGCTATCCGGGCCAGCCTCCGACCGCGCCGATGCATCCGCAGCCGGGGCAGAGCGGCGGCGGGCGGAACAACACCACGCTGCTCATCGTCGTCGCGGCGGTCGTGGCCATCGCGCTGATCGTCGCCGGCGGCTTCTGGTACGCCAACTCCTCCGGAGGCGGCGACAAGACGCACGACGCCGCCTCCTCCAGCGGCGGCACCGGCGGCAAGAACGGCAGCGGCGGCGGCACCGGGGGCACGGGCGGCAAGGAGAAGGTGCCGGCCAACCCCGCGGCCCACGTGCTGTTCCAGGTCCCGCTGCCCACCGCGGACGGCGCGGTCAGCACCGCGGGTTCGTGGCTGACGGACAAGGTCTACGCCAAGAGCGGCCTCGCCGAGATCGTCGGCTACGACCCGGTCAAGGGCACCAAGTTGTGGACGATCCCGCTGCCCGGCCCGGTCTGTGCGGCCAGCCCGCACGCCACGGCCGACGGCAAGACCGCGATCGTCTACCAGCCGAAGTGGAACACGAAGAAGAACATCGCCGGGTGCACACAGATCTCCGCGATCGATCTCAACGCGGGCAAAAAGCTGTGGACACAGTCGGTCAAGTCCGGTGATTCTCCTATCAATTACCAGAATGTGACGGTCGCTCAGCGCACCGTTGCGGTCGGCGACAGCAACGGCGCCGCCGCCTTCGACATCGACTCGGACAAGCCGCTGTGGCTGCCGAAGCCGGGCGACAACTGCTACGACGCGGGCTACGGCGGTGGCGACAAGCTGGTCGCGGTGCGCAAATGCGGTGACTCCGCCAACGGACAGCTGCTCATCCAGACGCTCGACCCGAAGACTGGGAAGGTGATCTCCGAGTACAAGATGGACTCGGGCATCCAGTACGCCTCCATCGTCTCCACCGACCCGCTGGTGGTGGCCGCCGACGTGGGCGACAGCGCCGGTGACGGCAGTGAGGTCTCGGACTACTTCTCCATCGACAGCAAGACCGGCAAGCTGCTCGCCCACATTTCCGCGCCGGGCAAGACCTACGGCGGCAAGTGCGACGGCATCTACCGCATCGAGGCCTGCAAGTCGATCGTCGCGGGCAACGGCAAGCTGTACGTGCCGACCGAGGAGCACGACGGCAGCGGCGGCGCACTGAACAGCACCAACGAGATCGTCTCCTTCGACCTGAACACCGGCAAGCCGACCGGCCAGCGCCTGGAGGCCGGCGACGGCTATCTGCTGAGCCCGCTGCGCATGGACGGCGGCAACCTGATCGCCTACAAGAAGCCGCCGTACGACAAGGGCGGGCAGGTCGTCAGCATCGACGGCGGGTCCTTCAAGGCGACCAAGCTGCTGGAGAACCCGGCCCTGGACGACGCGCAGAATGCGGAGGCCAACATGCTGCCGGAGGACTCGGAGATCCTCTTCGGCGACGGGCGTCTGTACATGTCGCAGATCTACGCCAAGGAGAAGGGCTGGTCGTCGGACGGCAAGGAGGATCTGGCGGTCGCCTACGGCACGAACGGCTGACCGCTGGCCGACGCCCTCGCACCTCTCGCCCGAATGGGTGACATACCAAGAAGTGCCCCGGATTTCATCGATCCGGGGCACTTCTCATCAAGAGGGGCAGCAATACGTCGAACAAGCGTGTAGCTTCCGGGGGCATGAAGGGCGGGGTGCCGGGGGGCCCTCTGTCCTTGCGGACCGCTGGACGTCCATAGTGGGGCATCCATGGGGGGGACTGGGGGGTTGCTCTATGGGAGTACGGCTCATGGTCGTCGACGACCACCGCCTGCTCGCGGAGGCGCTGGCGTCGGCGCTGAAGCTGCGCGGGCACCGGGTGCTCGCCGCGGCGGCGCCGGCCGCGGGTGCGGCGGACCTGGTGATCGCGCGCGCGCCGGAGGTGTGTCTGCTGGGCACGGCGGCGCCGGCCGAACCGGGTGCGTTCGACCCGGTGGCGAAGATCAAGCGGGAGCGGCCGCAGGTGGCGGTGGTGGTGCTCGGGCCCGTGCCGTCGCCGCGGGGTATCGCGGCGGCGTTCGCCGCGGGAGCCTCGGGGTACGTGCGGCACGACGAGCGGATAGAGGGGGTCGAGCGGGCGATCATGAAGGCGCGGTCGGGGGAGGCCGCGGTGGCTCCGCAGTTGCTGCAGGGGGCGTTCGGGGAGCTGCTCAATCCGTCGGCCCAGCCGGATGACGAGGCTCAGCGGTTGCTGCGCATGCTGACGCCCCGGGAGGTGGAGGTGCTGGTGCGGGTGGCCGACGGGGAGGACACGCGGCTGATCGCGGCCGGGATGGGGATCGCGCCGAGTACGGCGCGGACGCATGTGCAGCGGGTGCTGATGAAGCTGGGGGTGGGGTCGCGCCTGGAGGCGGCGGCGCTGGCCGCGCGGACGGGTCTCCTGGACCGAGCGGGACCCCTGAACCCCGGTTCCGAATAATCCACCGCAGCTACGGCGCGAATGCGGGTGCGGCGGCGCAACTCCCCAAGGGGCGCGGGGAACTGCGCGATCAGCCACGACGGACCCGCGGCCGGGGACGGCCCGCACCGCTACGGCGGAAACCGTCCCCGGCCGGCGGTCACTTCTCCGGCGAACCCTCCGGAGGAAGCGGCGGAGGCGCCGCAGGCCTGAGCTTCAGCCAGGTCAGGAAGAAGATGCCCAGCAGCAGCATGCCGATGCCGGTCCAGAGGTTGATGTTGATGCCCTGGGCCTTGTCGATGGCGGACCGGGAGTCGGTGATGCCGGTGATCGTGACGATGACGCCGTACACCACGAACAGGCCGCCGATGATGCGGCGCAGGTCGAAGATGCGGGCCGCGGTCGCGGACTTGCTCTCCAGCTCGGTGACTTCCCGCTGGACGTCCTCCTCGCTGTAGTGGAAGGGCTCGTGACGGCGGTCGGCGTGCTCTGCGTGGTCGGGGTGTTCGCTCATGGTTCCTCGGTCCTTCCGCGTCAGAACGAGAACGGGATGTAGCAGGCGGCGGCCAGCACGACCGCGCCCCAGCCCAGCAGGGCCGGCTTGCGGTACCAGGCCTCGTCACCGGGCGCGGGCGGCTCGGCCATGCCGGGGGAGCGGGTGCCGTAGACCAGCCCCTGGAGTTCCTGCGCCGGCTTCGGCTTCGTGAAGAAGGACACCGCGACCATCACGACCGCGCCCGCCACGAAGCCCGCGATCGCGGAGACGAAGTTGGCGCCCTGGTCGGAGGGGATGGAGATGATGCCCTTCTTGTAGAGCACGAAGTAGTTCACCATCGCGGTGACGGTGCCCGCGAGCAGGCCCCAGAAGCCGGACTTGGCGGACGCGCGCTTCCAGAACATGCCGACGATGAACACCACGAACATCGGCACGTTGAAGAAGGAGAACAGCGTCTGCAGGTAGCTCATGATGTTCGAGAACGAGGACGCCAGGAACGCCGTACCGACCGAGGCGGCCACGCCGATCGCGGTGATCAGGCGGCCGAAGCGGACGTAGTAGGTGTCCTCGCGGCCGCGCACCACGTACTTGGCCCAGATGTCGTTCGTGAACACGGTGTTGAAGGACGACACGTTCGCCGCCATGCCCGCCATGAAGGCCGCCAGCAGACCGGTGACCGCGATGCCGAGCACGCCGTTGGGCAGCAGTTCCTGCATCAGGTACGGGATGGCGTCGTTGTACTGCAGGCCGGAGCCGGAGGAGCCGATCTTCGGCACGAGCGCGGCGGCGACCAGGCCCGGGATCATCACCAGGAACACGATGAAGATCTTCGGATAGGCGGCGATCAGCGGGGTGCGCTGGCCTGCGGAGAGGTTCTTAGCGGACAGCGCGCGCTGCACCTCGGCGAAGTTGGTGGTCCAGTAGCCGAAGGAGAGCACGAAGCCGAGGCCGAGGACGATGGTCAGCCAGTTGGCGCCGAGCGGGTTGACGCTGCCGATGCCGGTGCCGCCCCAGGCGGTGGTGAAGTTGTGGCCGTGGGTGGCGGTGAGCTTGTCGGTCAGCCCGCTCCAGCCGCCGGCCTTCTTCAGGCCGAGCACGGTGATCGGGATGAGGGCGGCCAGGATCACGAAGAACTGGAGGACCTCGTTGTAGATCGCCGAGGACAGACCGCCGAGGGTGATGTACGCCAGCACGAACGCGCCGGCGACCACGATCGCGACCCACTGCGGCCAGCCCAGCAGCGCCTCGACGACGATCGCGAGGGCATAGAGGTTGACGCCCGCGATCAGGATCGCGGCGAACGCGAACAGGATCGAACTGAGCAGGTGGGCGGCCCGGTCGAAGCGCAGCAGCAGGAACTCGGGGACCGAGCGGACCTTGCTGCCGTAGTAGAAGGGCATCATCACCAGGCCCAGGAAGACCATGGCCGGGATGGCGCCGATCCAGTACCAGTGCACGGTGTAGGCGCCGTACTGGGCGCTGTTCGCGGCCATGCCCAGGATCTCGGTGGCCGCCAGGTTCGCCGAGATGAAGGCGAGGCCGGTGATCCAGGCGGGCAGCGAGCGTCCGGAGAGGAAGAAGTCGAGGCTGGTCTTCACCGAGCGGCGGGCCGCGAAGCCGATGCCGAGGACGACGATGAAGTAGATCGCCAGGATCGTGTAGTCCAGCCAGTTGGTGGGGAGCCGTAGTTCCGCCGCCAGATAGAGCGGGGTGTCTGTGGGGGTTTGCATGAGAACTCGCTTCGTTGCGCGAACTGATCCTGAGCGGAACCTACGTCTCCGCGTTTAGTAATTGAACACTTCTGTTGGTGTTCTTTGTTTGATTGTGATGATCCTAGGTGTTGTCGGGTTGTGGTCTGTTATGTTTGATTGTGTTGAGTGATTGGGTGCGGGACGTAGAGGAGTCCGGCGTTGAAGAAGACCTCGACACGGCTGGCCGACGGTCGTGAGCTGATCTACTACGACCTTCGGGACGACACCGTGCGGGACGCCGTCGACCGCCGTCCCCTGGACCGCACTGTGACCACCTCCGAGATCCGCCAGGACGTGCTGCTCGGCGACTCGGTCGCCGTCGCCTCGCACCGCCAGGGCCGCACCTACCTTCCGCCAGCCGACGAGTGCCCGCTGTGCCCGACGCACGGCGACCGGCTCAGCGAGATCCCGGACTCGTCGTACGACGTCGTCGTCTTCGAGAACCGGTTCCCCTCGCTCGCCGGCGACTCCGGCCGCTGCGAGGTCGTCTGCTTCACCTCGGACCACGACGCCTCCTTCGCGGACCTGAGCGCCGAGCAGGCGCGTCTCGTGCTGGACGCCTGGACGGACCGTACGTCGGAGCTGTCGCATCTGCCCTCCGTCGAGCAGGTCTTCTGCTTCGAGAACAGGGGCGAGGAGATCGGCGTGACCCTCGGCCACCCGCACGGACAGATCTACGCCTACCCCTTCACCACCCCGCGCACCGCCCTGATGCTCCGCTCGCTCGCCGCGCACAAGGAGGCGACGGGCGGGGAGAACCTGTTCGACGCCGTCCTGGAGCGGGAGCTGGCCGCCGAGCGGGTCGTCCTTGAGGGTGAACACTGGGTCGCGTTCGTGCCGTACGCGGCGCACTGGCCGTACGAGGTCCACCTGTATCCGAAGCGCCGGGTCCCCGACCTGCTCGCGCTCGACGAGGCGGCGCGCACAGAGTTCTCCCAGGTCTATCTGGAACTCTTGAGGCGCTTCGACCGGATCTTCGGCACCGGTGAGCCTCCGACGCCGTACATCGCGGCCTGGCACCAGGCCCCGTTCGGCGCGCTGGCGGAGTTCGACGGAGTGACGAGGGACGACTTCGCGCTCCACCTCGAGCTTTTCACCATCCGCCGCACTTCCGGCAAGCTGAAGTTTCTCGCGGGTTCCGAGTCCGGCATGAGCGTGTTCATCAACGACGTGCCGCCGGAGCGCGCGGCCGAGCGACTGCGAGAGGTAGCGAGTTCATGAAGTACCTGGTGACGGGCGGCGCGGGTTACGTCGGCAGTGTCGTGGCCCAGCATCTGCTGGAGGCCGGCCACGAGGTCACCGTCCTCGACAACCTCACCACCGGCTTCCGCGAGGGCGTCCCGGCGGGCGCCACCTTCATCGAGGGCGACATCCGCGACGCCGCCAAGTGGCTCGACGCCTCCTACGACGGCGTGCTGCACTTCGCCGCGTCCTCGCAGGTCGGCGAGTCCGTCGTGAGGCCGGAGAAGTACTGGGACAACAACGTCGCCGGCTCCCTCGCCCTGCTCGGCGCCATGCGCGACGCGGGCGTCCCCAAGCTGGTCTTCTCCTCCACGGCGGCGACGTACGGCGAGCCGGAGCAGGTCCCGATCCGGGAGACCGCCCCGACCCGGCCGACCAGCCCCTACGGCGCCTCCAAGCTGGCCGTCGACCACATGATCACCGGCGAGGCCGGCGCCCACGGCCTCGCGGCGGTCTCGCTGCGCTACTTCAACGTGGCGGGCGCGTACGGCGCCCACGGCGAGCGGCACGACCCCGAGTCGCACCTGATCCCCCTGGTCCTCCAGGTCGCCCAGGGCAGGCGGGAGTCGATCTCGGTATTCGGCGACGACTACCCCACCCCGGACGGCACCTGCGTCCGCGACTACATCCACGTCGCGGACCTGGCCGAGGCGCATCTGCTGGCCCTGACGGCCGCGCGGCCGGGCGAGCACCTGATCTGCAACCTCGGCAACGGCGAGGGTTTCTCCGTCCGCGAGGTCATCGAGACGGTCCGCCGGGTCACCGGTCACCCGGTTCCGGAGGTCGTGGCCCCGCGCCGGGGCGGCGACCCGGCCGTCCTGGTCGCCTCGGCGGACACGGCCCGCGAGAAGCTGGGCTGGAACCCGTCCCGCGCGGATCTCGCGGGCATCGTCGCGGACGCGTGGGAGTTCGCGCAGCACATCTCAAGGGAGCGGTAGTGGGGGCACAGCAGGTCGCGGAGCGCTTCGCCGAGCTGTACGGCGCACAGCCGGAGGGGGTGTGGGCGGCGCCCGGCCGGGTCAACCTGATCGGCGAGCACACCGACTACAACGACGGCTTCGTGATGCCGTTCGCGCTGCCGCACGAGACGATCGCGGCGGTCTCGCGCCGGGACGACGGCCTCCTGCGCCTGCACTCGGCGGACGTCGAGGGCGGCGTGGCGGAGCTGTCGCCGGATGCTCTGGCGCCCGGGAGCGACGACGCCTGGACGGCGTACCCGGCGGGCGTGGTCTGGGCCCTGCGCGAGGCGGGCCACGAGGTCACCGGCGCGGACGTCCACCTGTCCTCCACGGTCCCGACCGGCGCCGGCCTGTCGTCGTCCGCGGCCCTGGAGGTCGTGATCGCCCTCGCCCTGAACGACCTGTACGACCTCGGCCTGCGACGCTGGAAGCTGGCCCGGCTGTGCCAGCGCGCCGAGAACGTCTACGTCGGCGCGCCGACCGGGATCATGGACCAGACGGCGTCGGCCTGCTGCGAGGCGGGCCACGCGCTCTTCCTGGACACCTGTGACCTGTCCCAGCGGCAGATCCCCTTCGACCTCGCGGCCGAGGGCCTGCGCCTGCTGGTCGTGGACACCCAGGTCAAGCACGCGCACAGCGGCGGCGAGTACGGCAAGCGCCGGGCCGGCTGCGAGAAGGGCGCCGCTCTGCTCGGCGTCGACGCCCTGCGGGACATCCCGTACGCCGGCCTGGACGCGGCGCTGGCCCGGCTCGGCGACGAGGAGGAGACCGTCCGTCTGGTCCGCCACATCGTGACGGAGAACCACCGGGTCGAGCGCGTCGTGGACCTCCTCGAGGCCGGCGACACCCGCGCCATCGGCCCGGTCCTCACCGAGGGCCACGCCTCCCTGCGCGACGACTTCCATATCTCCTGCCCGGAGCTGGACCTGGTCGTCGACACGGCGTTGGGAGCGGGGGCGCTGGGCGCACGCATGACCGGCGGCGGCTTCGGCGGCTCGGCGATCGTCCTGGCGGAGGCGTCGGACGTCGACACCCAGACCAAGGCGATCGAAGAGGCCTTCGCGGCGGCGGCCTTCAAGACCCCGCGCCTCTTCGAGGCGGTGCCTTCGGCGGGGGCGCGGCGGCTGGTCTGAGTTTCCGTCAGCCTCGTCAGCCCCGTACACCGGTGCGGGGCTGACGGCGTTTCACGGGAGACGCGGCCGGGTGGACGCCGACGCGCGTACGTGGTTCGCGGTGCCGTCCCCTTCGCTCATGCGGCCGCTCCCAGGTAGGCGTGAATGTCACGGGTGTCGAGATCGAAGCACGGCCAGTCCTGCCTGCTCGTCACGGACGACGACGGAACGGCCTCCCGGCTGGCCGACGGTTGGCCGACGCCCTCGCAGACGCGCTGCTCATCGCGAGGGCCCGAGGCGGCTTGCCGGCGCCCCGGGCGTTCGGACAGTTCACCTTCCCCGGCGGCGGCCTCGCCTCCGCGCCCGTCGCGATCAGCGTCACCGACGAGGGCAGGCGGCGTACGCCGACGGATCAGGCAGCGACCTGCCTCGCTGCAGCGCGAACGACATGGCGCTGGCTGCCGAGTGACGGCCGGGCCACCCTCCGCTCAGCGGTTGACGGCCTGGATCTCCTTCACCGTCACGTCCTGCTCGAACGTGGACAGCCCGCCCGGCAGCCCCGGCTGCCGCGCGGGTCCGTCCGGGTCCGCCGAGTCGGTCCACGTCACCTTCCAGGTGATCGACGCCTTGAAGGGGTAGGTGCCGGAGCCGGAGGAGCGGCGGTAGGTGATGTTGCAGCCCGCGTCCTTGCTGTCGACGGTGTAGCCGCTATTGCCCTTGACCAGGTTGTACGTACAGGTCTGCGGGTCGGCGTCGGAGGTGCCGGCGTCGACCTTGAGGGCCACGGGGGTCGCGACGGTGGTCGCGGCCATCCGGACGCCCTTGTAGTCGATGCTCGCGGTCGTCCACACCCGGTCGAAGGCGCTGTTGAGCTTGACCCGCGTCCCGAGGTTCACGATCAGCCGGTCCGCGTTCGGGCTCAGTTCCACTGGCGGGGTCGGCAACTTGCTGGAGTTGTAGGCGAGTTGGGAGAGGATCTCCGGAGTGAGCTGGTTGGGGTCCTTCTTCTGCTGGGCCGGGGGGACCCAGATCTCCCAGTTGTCGGTGCTGACCGGGCAGGACTGGGCGTACGTGTCGTCCCGGAACTTCACCTGCCACCACAGGCCCTTGTCGCCCTTGTGGTAGTGCTCCTCGTCCCGCTTCTTGGCGTAGTCGGCCGCGGGCTCCTGCGCGCCGTTGTACGCGGTCTTGATGAACTTCTCGTACTCGTCCGGCGTGTACATCGGCTCGTACCAGCAGACCGGGGGCTTCCAGTCGACGTTGGAGGAGGTCGCGGTACTGGTGCTGCTACCCGAGGGCAGCTTGCTCTGGTCTATTCGGATGTGGGCACCGATGGTGCCGGGGGTGGAGTCGCCGCCGCCGGACTCGGTGGGCTGTGAAGGCCCGATGTTGCCCTGGTCGCCGCCGTTCGTGGGGTCCCCCGCATAGGCGGGGGAAGCGGTTCCCACCGCCGCGAGGAGGCTGGCCGCCGCCAAGGTCCTCGCCGTCAGCCTTGCACGCACGACGCGTCCGCCTTCTTCCAGCTCTCCTGCACTATCTGCCAGTCACCACTGGGAGTCTTCGCGACCTGAAAGGTGTTCAGGATGAAGTCCTTGGCGCTCGGCTTGGTCCGCAGCACCTTCCCCGACTTGATCTCCTTGCCGTAGGCCTTGCGCTGATCCTCGCAGTAGCGGGCCGCCGCCGTCTTGCCGTTCGTCACATCTGTGACCTGGAATCCGAAGTACCGGTAGGCACCCGTGATGGTGACTCCCTGCTTCTTGAGCGTTGCGACCCGGTTGGCCCAGTAGTTGAGCGCGTAGATCCCGTAATACCGGTTCATGTTGACAGTGCGGCTGTTGCCCGTGGCGAACGCCTCCAGCCGGGCCTGCGCCGCATACGCCAAGTCCCGCAGCACCGCGTCCTTCGTAGCATCCCCCGTAGGCTGCCGCTCGACCTTCACCGTGATGTCCGACGGCAGGTCGAAGTGCGGAGCGTTCTTCTCCGCCGGGGCGGACGCCGACGGCGTCACGGAGCCCGACCCTCCGGAGCCCGCGCCGGCGATCTTGTCGTTGCCCGAGCCGCCCGACGAGCAACCCGTAACGGAAACGGCGACAGCGGCCAGTAGCCCGGCCGCAGCAGCCCTGTGTCGCGTGGTCAGCATGTCGCTGGTCCCCCGGAGATAGATGATCGGCGTGCCACCGGATGATCCCATGGGGGGATTGACGGCGGGCCAAGTGGTTCCGGCGCCCACACGTTCGTGCGGGTTTCGTGGAGGAGAGACCCTGTCAGTCCAGGCGCTTCGTCAGCGTGTACTCCGTGATCCCCGGCGGGTAGTCGGCGATCACGCACACCACCTCGTAGCCCTGTTTCTCGTAGAAGCGCGGGGCCTGGAAGTCCCAGGTCTCCAGGCGGGCGGCCGTGCAGCCGCGGGCGGTGTGCGCGAGGTGCTCGGCCTTGGCCAGGAGGCGGGAGCCCAGGCCCGCGCCGCGGTGCCGGGCATCCACCCACAGGTAGGTGACGTGCAGCCAGGTCGTCCAGGTGTGGCCGACCAGGCCGCCCGCCAGGTCGCCGGCGGGGTCCAGGGCCCAGATGTGCAGGGGGACTTCGCGTTCGCCGGGCGTGCCGCGCAGGGCCGCCAGGACCGGGGACGCCGCCGTGTTCGTGTCACGGAGACGTGCGCGGAGCAGATCACGTCGGCCTTTGTCGACTTCCGCCTCAATACGAAACATGCGGCACACGATAAACGCGCCGGACGGCCAGTTCTGTAAATCCGCTTCCGCTGCGTGCTCCCGTCCGTACGCTGTGGAACAGCACCGGTGGGGGCCGGTGCCGATCAGGGGGCGAGACAGGCGGGTACGGCGCCCGCGGTGGGGGTAGCAGTTTCCGCGACGGCGGCGGCCGTGCGGCGCGCGTCCTTGCCGTGGGTGTCGTACACGCTCCGTGGTTGTCCCCGGCTCCGCGCGGAGCCTGGGGAAGGGGGTTTCGTGGTTCGTATCCGAGTCCTGGTCGTGGACGACCACCGCATCTTCGCCGAGTCGCTCGCCGCCGCCCTGGCCGCCGAGCCGGACGTCGACGTCTCCGCCGCCGGCAGCGGCCCCGCCGCGCTGCGCTGTCTGGAGCGGGCGGCCGGTGAGGGGCGGCGGTACGACGTCCTGCTGGTCGACGCCGACCTGGGTGGCCACGCGTCTGGCAGCCGCCCGGCCGTGCCCGTGCAGGACGGCGACGAAGAGGGCCTGGTCGACGGGATCTCGCTGGTCGCGGGCGTGCGTGCGGCCCAGCCCGCCGTACGGATCGTCGTGCTCGCCGAGAAGGACGATGCCCGGCGGGCGGCGCTCGCGCTGCAGGCCGGTGCCTCCGGGTGGGTCGCCAAGGACTGCTCGCTGTCCCGGCTGCTGACAGTGATCCGGGGCGTGCTGCGCGACGAGACCCATCTGCCGCCCGCCCTGCTCACCGGTGTGCTCCGCGAACTCACCGCCGCGCGCCGGCACCGTACCGAGAGCGAGCGGCTGGTGGAGTCCCTCACGCCGAGGGAGCGGGAGGTGCTCAGGTGCATGGTCGCGGGCCTGGGCCGCAAGGCCGTCGCCGAGCGGCTGTTCCTCTCCCCGCACACCGTGCGCACCCATATGCAGAACGTCCTCGGCAAACTGGGCGTCCACTCGACGCTGGCCGCCGTCGCGCTCGCCCGCCGCGCGGGTGTCGGACCGGCCGACCTAACCGGGGATGTTGTCGAACGGGGCAGTCAACTGGCGTAGCAGGCTGGCCAGTTCAGCGCGCTGGGCGCGGGACAGCTCGGCGAGGATCGCCCGCTCCTGCTCCAGCAGCCCGGCCAGCGCCTGGTCCGCACGGTCCCGGCCGGTGTCGGTCAGCCGGACCAGCACACCCCGCCGGTCACTCGGGTCGGGCAGCCGCTCCACCAGGCCCTTCTTGGCCAGGCGGTCGATGCGGTTGGTCATCGTGCCCGACGTCACCAGGGTCTGCGTCAGCAACTGGCCGGGGGAGAGCTGATACGGCGTGCCCGCGCGCCGGAGCGCGGTCAGCACATCGAACTCCCATGGTTCGAGCTGGTGCTCGGAAAACGCGAGCCTGCGTGCGCGGTCCAGGTGCCGGGCCAGCCTGCTCACCCGGCTGAGCACTTCCAGCGGCTCCACGTCGAGGTCCGGACGCTCCCGGCGCCACGCTGCGACCAGCCGATCGACCTCGTCCTCCATGGAGATCAGTGTAGTGGTTGTGTCGACATGAAGTCTCTTGACATCGAGTCTCTTGACATCGAGATAGTAGGGTGGGGAGAGTGGTGGCCATGACGAACGCCATCTGGGACCCCGGTCAGTACCTGCGGCACGCCGGTCACCGGGCCCGCCCCTTCACCGATCTCCTCGCCCGCGTCCCGGACCTGCCCGCGCGGGCGCCCCGCATCGCCGACCTCGGCTGCGGCCCCGGCAACGTCACCGTCCTGCTCACCCGGCGCTGGCCCGCCGCCCACGTCACCGGCTACGACAACTCGCCCGAGATGCTCGACGCGGCCCACACCGAGCACGAGGGCCCCACGGCCGGGGGCGGCCGGCTGGACTTCGCCCCTGCCGACGTCCGTACCTGGGCGCCCGAGGAGCCGTACGACCTGATCGTCTCCAACGCGACGCTGCAGTGGGTGCCGGGCCACATGGAACGGTTCGCCGACTGGATCGCCGGCCTCAGGCCCGGCGGCGCCCTCGCCTTCCAGGTGCCCGACAACATCGACGCGCCGCTGCACGCCCTGATGCGCGAACTCGCCGGGACCCCGCGCTGGAAGTCCCGCCTCGCCGACGTCCTGCGCCACACCGACTCGGTGCACACCCCCGGCGCCTATCTGGACCGCCTCGCCCGCCTCGGCTGCGCGACCGACGTGTGGCAGACGACGTATCTGCACGTCCTGCAGGGCCAGGACCCGGTCCTGGACTGGGTGAAGGGGACCGGTCTGCGGCCCGCCCTGACCGCGCTCGCCGACGACCCCGAGGCGCGGGACGCGTTCCTCGCCGAGTACCGGGACCTGCTGCGGCAGGCCTACCCGAGCGCGCCGTACGGCACGGTCCTGCCCTTCCGCCGGCTGTTCGCCGTCGCCGTGAAGGAGGCCTGAGGATGCTGGCCGCGGTCGACCATGTGCAGCTGGCGGCGCCTCCGGGGTCCGAGCCCGCCCTTCGGTCGTACTACGTCGATGTCCTCGGCATGACCGAGATCCCCAAGCCACCGGTCCTCGCGGCGCGCGGCGGCTGCTGGTTCCAGGCCGGCGCCGTCCAGCTCCACCTGGGTATCGAGGATCACTTCAGGCCGGCGAAGAAGGCGCACCCCGGGCTGCGGGTGACGGAGATCGAGGCGTACGCGGCCCGGCTGACCTCCCTCGGCGCCCCGGTGACCTGGGACGACAACCTGCCCGGCCATCTCCGCTTCTACTCGGAGGACCCGGTCGGCAACCGGCTGGAGTTCCTGGAACGGGTCAGGTCGTCCGGCCGAGGTGAGTGACGAGGGCTCGGAAAACGGCGCTGGCGGGCCTACCGCGCGGTCGCCGAGGTGGGCCGTGTCTCAGCGAACCCGGGGCGGCCGCGCGCCCTCAATGCACGGCACTCAGTCGGGGGCGGCCAAGGAGCCACACCCCATGAGTGGCGTATTCCCAGGTGACCTGGTCGGTCATGGAAGTAGCCCCAGCATGCGCCTGACTTCTTCGTGCGGAATGCCCGGTCCGAGTGTTCCCTCCGCCTTGCGCCGCTGGTAGTCGGCCACTGCGAGGCTGTCCTCGAGATCCTCGACAAGGCGTGGGGAGACGAGAAGAGCGGCGACACGTCCATGTTCGGTCAGGGCGATGGTCTCGCAGCTGCCCGTCACGCGGCGGACCAGTTCTTCGAGGCAGGAACCTGCTGCGCTGATTTCGATCCGGGTCACGACCACATGCTTCCGCAAGATCACGCCCGGCGTCCGTCGGTTCAGCTCTTCCGATGCCCTATCAACCGCGGCTTCTGCTCCAGGCCGTCCAGGCCGTGCCAGGCCAGGTTGACCAGATGGGCCGCGACCTCCGCCTTCTTCGGCCGACGTACGTCCAGCCACCACTGGCCGGTCAGGGCGACCATGCCGACCAGGGCCTGCGCGTACAGCGGAGCGAGCTTCGGGTCGAAGCCCCGGCTCTTGAACTCGCGGCCCAGGATGTCCTCCACCTGCGTGGCGATGTCCGAGATCAGCGAGGCGAAGGAACCCGTGGACTGGGGGATGGGGGAGTCGCGGACCAGGATGCGGAAGCCGTCCGTGTACTCCTCGATGTAGTCGAGCAACGCGAAGGCCGCCTGCTCGCACAGCTCACGCGGATGGCCGGCCGTCAGCGAGCTGGTCACCATGTCCAGCAGCCGCCGCATCTCACGGTCCACCACCACCGCGTACAGGCCCTCCTTGCCGCCGAAGTGCTCGTACACCACCGGCTTGGACACCCCGGCCCTGGCCGCGATCTCCTCCACCGAGGTGCCCTCGAAACCCTTCGCCGCGAAGAGGGTGCGACCGATCTCCAGCAACTGCTGGCGGCGCTCGGCGCCGGTCATACGGGTCCGGCGGGTCCGCCGCGGCTTGTCGTTGCTGGAGGTGCTGCTGGAGTCGGTCGCCACGGCGTCAATCATGCCGCCTCGGCGCCCGCCTTCCGGCCCCGAGAGCCGTCATCTGGGGTGTTACGGCGCGAATCGATACGGGAGCGTGACGGCCAGCGCACGTCGTACGCCCAGCCGAGCAGCTCGAAGATCCGGATGAAGCGGGCCGAGGAGTCGATCTGGCCGCGCATCACCCCATGCCGCGCCGAGGTCGGGTCGGCGTGGTGCAGGTTGTGCCACGACTCCCCGCACGACAGCACCGCCAGCCACCACACATTGCCCGAACGGTCCCGCGACTTGAACGGCCGCTTGCCCACCGCGTGGCAGATCGAGTTGATCGACCACGTCACATGATGCAGCAGCGCCACCCGTACGAGTGAACCCCAGAAGAACGCGGTGAACGCGCCCCACCAGGACATCGTCACCAGACCCCCGATCAGCGGCGGCAGGACCAGGGAGACGGCGGTCCAGTAGACGAACTGCCGGGAGATCGCCCGGATCGCCGGGTCCTTGATCAGATCCGGCGCGTACCTGTCCTGCGGGGTCTGCTCCTCGTCGAACATCCAGCCGATGTGAGCCCACCACAGGCCCTTCATCAGCGCCGGGACCGTCTCCCCGAACCGCCACGGAGAGTGCGGGTCACCCTCCGCGTCGGAGAACTTGTGATGCTTGCGGTGATCGGCCACCCAGCGCACCAGGGGGCCCTCGACCGCCAGCGAGCCCATGACCGCCAGCGCGATCCTCAGGGGCCGCTTGGCCTTGAACGAACCATGGGTGAAGTACCGGTGGAAACCGATCGTGATGCCGTGGCATCCCAGGAAGTAGAAGAAGACCAGCAGGCCCAGATCGAGCCAGCTCACCCCCCAGCCCCAGGCCAGCGGCACAGCCGCCACGAGTGCCAGGAACGGCACGGTGATGAACAGGAGCAGCGTGATCTGCTCGATCGAACGCTTCTGCTCGCCACCCAGCGTGGCGGAGGGGTAGGGCGTGTCGTTGGCCTTGGGCGCTTCTTCGATCACATCGGAACTGGAGGTCATGCGCGTCCCCTGTGGGGTCGAGGGTCGGGGCAGATGCCGGGCCGCCGGGACCGTACGGGACTCGAACGGTACTTCCCTACGGTTCCGTAACCTACGGCGACGTAAGTATGGCAGCGTGGTGGGCGGCGGCAAGAGCCCAAGACCCTGCGCGTCCACATGGCCACCTATCCTTGGTCTCGGTCGGACAGCGCGGTCCGCTGAAGTTTCCTTCCCGGACGCTCCGGCCCGTATGCGGCGCCCGCCGCCTGCAGGCCGGCCGGGTTCCCTCCCAGACTGAGCTTCAACACTGCAAGGAGCCGCACCTGTGAGCAGTGCCGACGACCAGACCACCACGACCAGCAGCGAGCTGCGCGCCGACATCCGCCGGCTGGGTGATCTCCTGGGCGAGACCCTCGTACGGCAGGAAGGCCCCGAGCTCCTCGACCTGGTCGAGAAGGTCCGCCGCCTCACCCGCGAGGACGGCGAGGCCGCCGCCGAGCTGCTGCGCGGCACCGAACTGGAGACCGCCGCCAAGCTGGTACGCGCCTTCTCCACCTACTTCCACCTCGCCAACGTCACCGAACAGGTGCACCGCGGCCGCGAACTGCGCGCCCGGCGCGCCGCCGAGGGCGGCCTCCTCGCCCGCACCGCCGACCGGCTCAAGGACGCCGACCCCGAACACCTCAAGCAGACCGTCCAGCACCTGAACGTCCGCCCGGTGTTCACGGCACACCCCACCGAGGCCGCACGCCGCTCGGTCCTGAACAAGCTCCGGCGCATCGCCGCGCTCCTGGAGCTCCCCGTCCTCGACTCCGACCGCCGCCGCCACGACGTCCGCCTCGCCGAGAACATCGACCTGGTGTGGCAGACCGACGAGCTGCGCGTCGTACGCCCCGAGCCCGCCGACGAGGCCCGCAACGCCATCTACTACCTCGACGAGCTGCACGCCGACGCGGTCGGCGACGTCCTGGAGGACCTGACGGCCGAACTGGAGCGCGTCGGCGTCAAGCTCCCCGCCGACACCCGCCCCCTCACCTTCGGCACCTGGATCGGCGGCGACCGCGACGGCAACCCCAACGTCACCCCCCAGGTCACCTGGGACGTCCTCATCCTCCAGCACGAACACGGCATCAACGACGCCCTGGAGATGATCGACGAACTGCGCGGACTGCTCTCCAACTCCATCCGCTACACCGGGGCCACCGAGGAACTGCTGCACTCCCTGCAGCAGGACCTGGAGCTGCTCCCCGAGATCAGCCCCCGCTACAAGCGCCTCAACGCCGAGGAGCCCTACCGGCTCAAGGCCACCTGCATCCGGCAGAAGCTGGTCAACACCAAGCAGCGCCTCGCCAGGGGCATCCCGCACGAAGAAGGCCGCGACTACCTCGGCACCGCCGAGCTCCTCGCCGACCTGCGGCTCATCCAGACCTCCCTCCGCGAACACCGCGGCGCACTCTTCGCCGACGGCCGCCTCAACCGCACCATCCGCACCCTGGCCGCCTTCGGCCTCCAGCTCGCCACCATGGACGTCCGCGAACACGCCGACGCCCACCACCACGCCCTCGGCCAGCTCTTCGACCGCCTCGGCGAGGAGTCCTGGCGCTACGCCGACATGCCCCGCGACTACCGCGCCAAGCTCCTCGCCAAGGAGCTGAGGTCACGCCGCCCGCTGGCCTCCACCCCGGCACCCGTCGACGCCGCCGGCGCCAAGACCCTCGGCGTCTTCCAGACCGTCAAGAAGGCCCTGGAGGTCTTCGGCCCCGAGGTCGTCGAGTCCTACATCATCTCCATGTGCCAGGGCGCCGACGACGTCTTCGCCGCCGCCGTCCTCGCCCGCGAGGCCGGCCTCGTCGACCTGCACGCCGGCTGGGCCAAGATCGGCATCGTGCCGCTGCTGGAGACGACGGACGAGCTGAAGGCCGCCGACACCATCCTGGAGGACATGCTCTCCGACCCGTCCTACCGGCGCCTGGTCGCGCTGCGCGGCGACGTCCAGGAGGTCATGCTCGGCTACTCCGACTCCTCCAAGTTCGGCGGCATCACCACCAGCCAGTGGGAGATCCACCGCGCCCAGCGCCGCCTGCGCGACGTCGCCCACCGCTACGGCGTACGCCTGCGCCTCTTCCACGGCCGCGGCGGCACCGTCGGCCGCGGCGGCGGCCCCTCCCACGACGCCATCCTCGCCCAGCCCTGGGGCACCCTCGAAGGCGAGATCAAGGTCACCGAACAGGGCGAGGTCATCTCCGACAAGTACCTCATCCCGTCCCTGGCCCGGGAAAACCTGGAACTGACGGTCGCGGCCACCCTCCAGGCCTCCGCCCTGCACACCGCACCCCGCCAGTCCGACGAAGCCCTCGCCCGCTGGGACGCCGCCATGGACGTCGTCTCCGACGCCGCCCACGCCGCGTACCGCCGCCTCGTCGAGGACCCGGACCTGCCCGCCTACTTCTTCGCCTCCACCCCCGTCGACCAGCTCGCCGACCTGCACCTCGGGTCAAGGCCCTCCCGACGCCCCGACTCCGGCGCCGGCCTCGACGGCCTGCGCGCCATCCCCTGGGTCTTCGGCTGGACCCAGTCCCGGCAGATCGTCCCCGGCTGGTTCGGCGTCGGCTCCGGCCTCAAGGCCCTGCGCGAGGCAGGCCTGCGGCAGGAAGGGGACACCGTGCTCGA
Organism: Streptomyces roseochromogenus subsp. oscitans DS 12.976; assembly: GCF_000497445.1. Classification (NCBI taxonomy): domain Bacteria; kingdom Bacillati; phylum Actinomycetota; class Actinomycetes; order Kitasatosporales; family Streptomycetaceae; genus Streptomyces; species Streptomyces roseochromogenus. The sequence continues at coordinate 5,787,264 of NZ_CM002285.1, forward strand.
CGAGATGCACCAGCAGTGGCACTTCTTCCAGAACTTCATCTCCAACGTCGAGATGACCCTCGCGAAGACCGACCTGCGCATCGCCCGGCACTACGTCGACACCCTCGTCCCCGACGACCTCAAGCACGTCTTCGACACCATCAAGGCCGAACACGAACTGACCGTCCGCGAGGTCCTGCGGATCACCGGCGAACAGGAACTACTGGACGCCCAGCCCGACCTGAAGCAGACCTTCGCCATCCGCGACGCCTACCTCGACCCCATCTCCTACCTCCAGGTCACCCTGCTCAAGCGCCAGCGCGACGCCGCCGCAGCCGACGTCACCCCCGACCCCCTCCTCTCCCGCGCCCTGCTCCTCACCGTCAACGGCGTGGCAGCGGGCCTGCGCAACACCGGCTGACCGCGACGACACAAGAAGCACCGCAGAAGAACACGGCACGAGAACAGGCACAAAAGCAGATACAAAAGCAGACACAAAAACGGGTGCCCCCGGGGTCGTACGACCCCGGGGGCACCCGTCATCCCCTCACTGCACCGCCAGAAACGCCGACGTCAGCAACACCGCCCCCAAAAGCCCCAGCACCCACGCCGCCCGCGTCAGCCGCAGCCCGCCCGCCACCACCACCGAGGCCAGCAGCAACGCCCCGCCCAACGGCACCCAGGCATACAGAATCCCCGCCGGCCCCGAACGCACCGCGTCCGACGTACCCGGCTTCAGGACGACGTCGTACGTCTGCCCCTGACGCACCGCGACGGACTTCGTGAGCTCCACGCGCGCACGTGCCCGAGATCCCTCCGATATCGGCGTGAACGGCCCCGTACAGGTCCCCCCGGCACACCGCGTCACCCGCACCGTCCCGGTCTCACGCCCCTTCGTCAGCATCACGTGCTGCGCGGAACCCCAGGAACCCCACACCCCGGCGAACAGAATCAACGCGGCGACCGTACCCATCGCCGCGACCCGACCGAGGCGCAACGCGGACACGGACACCTGGCGGGCGGTGGTGACTGTGGCAGGCATGGCCGGGATCATTGGCCATACCTACGCAGCCGGTCAACTCCCGCGTCCGCCGTAGAAGTACATGTCAGGAGTTGTACGCGCTCTGCGCCCGCTCCAGCCCCTCGATCACCAGACACTCCGCCGCATCCGCCGCACGGTCCACGAAGTAGTCCAGCTCCTTGCGCTCCGCCGACGAGAAATCCTTCAGCACGAAATCCGCGACCTGCATACGACCCGGCGGCCGGCCGATCCCGAACCGCACCCGGTGATAGTCCGAACCCGTCGCCTTCGTCATCGACTTCAGACCGTTGTGCCCGTTGTCACCACCGCCCAGCTTCAGCCGCAGCACCCCGTAGTCGATGTCCAGCTCATCGTGCACCGCCACGATGTTCGCCACCGGCACCTTGTAGAAGTCCCTCAACGCGTTCACCGGACCACCGGACAGATTCATGTACGACATCGGCTTCGCCAGGATCACCCGCCGATTCGCCGGCCCCACCGGACCGATCCGCCCCTCCAGCACCTGCGCCTGCGCCTTGCCCGCCCGCTTGAACTTCCCCCCGATCCGCTCCGCGAGCAAGTCCACCACCATGAAACCGACATTGTGCCGGTTCATGGCGTACTCCGGCCCGGGATTCCCGAGCCCGACGATCAGCCAGGGATCACTACTGGCGGGGGTGGTCACGTTCATGTCTCCTTGATACGCGCCAGCCGCCGCTCCCGGCGAGGGAAGCGGCGGCTGAACAGTCGATGACGACGGGGAGGATCAGGCCTCCGCCGCCTCGCCCTCGGCGGCCTCTTCGCCCTCGGCGACCTCCTCGGCCTGCGCCTGCAGAACCTGCAGAACGACAGCGTCCCCCTCCACAGCCAGGGTCACGCCGTTCGGCAGCGCGATGTCCTTGGCGAGGACGGAGGCACCGGCCTCCAGACCCTCCACGGAGACCGTGACGGCCTCGGGGATGTGCGTGGCCTCGGCCTCGACCGGCAGCGTGTTCAGGACGTGCTCCAGCAGGTTGCCACCCGGGGCCAGCTCGCCCTCGGTGTGCACCGGAATCTCGACCGTGACCTTCTCGCCACGCTTGACCAGCAGCAGGTCCACGTGCTCCAGGAAGCCCTTGATCGCGTCACGCTGGACGGCCTTCGGGATCGCCAGCTCGTTGGTCTTGCCGTCGATGTCCAGAGAGATCAGGACGTTCGGCGTACGCAGCGCCAGCGACAGGTCGTGACCCGGCAGGGTCAGGTGCAGCGGCTCGGTGCCGTGGCCGTAGAGAACAACCGGAACCTTGGAGTCACGGCGGATGCGACGGGCGGCACCCTTGCCGAACTCGGTACGGGTCTCGGCGGTGAGCTTCACCTCGGACATGATGATCACTCCTCGTAGGAACTCGGAACGGACGTGGTCACCCGGCCACGAACGGCCTGCTACGAAGAGCGCGTCGATAACGGACCGCCGTACACACGAGTACGGCCTCCCTCGCCGAGCAACTGCGACAGTCTACTCGGACAGGGAGGCCGCACTCAAAAGGATCTCCGCCTAGCCCTCACGACGGGCCCGCGAAAAACTCACTGCGCGAAAACTCACTGCTCGTCGAAGAGGCTCGTCACCGAACCATCCTCGAACACCTCACGCACCGCACTCGCGATCGTCGGAGCGATCGACAACACCGTGATCTTGTCCAGATCCCGGCCCAGCTCCGCCGGCGTCGGCAGCGTGTTCGTGAACACGAACTCACTCACCCGCGAGTTCTTCAGCCGGTCCGCCGCCGGACCCGACAGCACACCGTGCGTCGCGGTCACGATCACGTCCTCCGCACCGTGCGCGAACAGCGCGTCCGCAGCCGCGCAGATCGTGCCACCGGTGTCGATCATGTCGTCGACCAGGACACACACCCGGCCCTTGACCTCACCCACGACCTCATGGACGGTCACCTGGTTCGCCACGTCCTTGTCACGCCGCTTGTGCACGATCGCCAGCGGCGCACCCAGCCGGTCGCACCACCGGTCCGCCACCCGCACCCGACCCGCGTCCGGCGACACCACCGTCAGCTTGTCCCGGTCCACCTTCCGGCCCACGTAGTCCGCGAGGAGCGGAAGCGCGAACAGGTGGTCGACGGGACCGTCGAAGAAGCCCTGGATCTGATCGGTGTGCAGGTCGACGGTCAGAATCCGGTCCGCCCCCGCCGTCTTCATCAGATCCGCGATCAGACGCGCCGAAATCGGTTCACGACCCCGGTGCTTCTTGTCCTGCCGCGCGTAACCGTAGAACGGCACAATCACCGTGATGGAGCGAGCCGACGCACGCTTCAGCGCGTCGATCATGATCAGCTGCTCCATGATCCACTGGTTGATCGGAGCCGTGTGGCTCTGGATCACAAAACAGTCCGCACCACGAGCCGACTCCTGGTAACGGACGTAGATCTCACCATTCGCGAAGTCGAAGGCCTTCGTCGGGACAACCCCGACACCCAGCTGCTGGGCGACCTCCTCGGCAAGCTCGGGGTGGGCGCGGCCGGAGAAGAACATCAACTTCTTCTCGCCGGTCGTCTTGATCCCGGTCACAGCACAGTCTCCTCAGAGGTTGTCTCAGCCAGCCGGCTGCTCGGCGACCTCTCGGCTGGGCATGAGAGGCCATATCAGCTGGTAAGGGTGGCGGGGTGCACACGTGCGGATATGCACCTATCACGGTACGCCGTGTTCGGCACACCCGTTTCCGGTCACTCCTCGCGCTCACCCCGCCGGGACGCCGCCTCAGCCGCCTTCGCAGCCGCACTGCCCGGACGCTTCCGAGCCACCCAACCCTCGATATTCCGCTGCTGACCACGGGCCACAGCCAGCGAACCGGGCGGCACATCCTTCGTGATCACAGACCCGGCGGCGGTGTACGCACCGTCCCCGACCGTGACAGGCGCCACAAACATGTTGTCCGAACCGGTACGGCAATGCGACCCGACGGTGGTGTGGTGCTTGTCCTGACCGTCATAGTTCACGAACACACTGGCCGCACCGATGTTCGTGTACTCACCGATCGTCGCGTCCCCCACGTACGACAGATGCGGCACCTTCGTCCCCTCGCCGATCGAAGCGTTCTTCGTCTCGACGTACGTACCGATCTTGCCCTTCGCACCGAGACGCGTACCCGGCCGCAGATACGCGAACGGCCCCACGCTCGCATCCGCACCGATCAGAGCGGAATCCGACACCGTGCTGTCCACCCGCGCCCCCGCACCCACCTGCGTGTCCTTCAACCGGCTGTTCGGCCCCACCTCGGCACCCTCACCGACATGCGTCGACCCCGTCAGCAGCGTGTTCGGCAGAACCACGGCGTCCCGCTCGAAGGTCACCGTCACATCCACCCAGGTCGAGGCCGGGTCGACGACCGTGACCCCACCCAGCATCGCGGCCGTCAGCAACCGGTCATTGAGAATCCGGCGCGCCTCGGCCAGCTGCACCCGGTTGTTGATCCCGGCGATCTCCCGGTGATCGCCCGCCACGGAGGCGCCGACGCGACGCCCGGCCTCCCGAAGGATCCCCAGCACGTCCGTGAGGTACTCCTCACCCTGACTGTTGTCCGTCCGCACCTTCTTCAGCGCGTCCGCCAGCAACTGCCCGTCGAACGCGAACACCCCGCTGTTGATCTCCCGGATCGCCCGCTGGGCGTCGGTCGCGTCCTTGTGCTCCACGATCGCGGTCACGGCACCCGTCGCCCCGTCCCGCACGATCCGGCCGTAACCGGTCGCGTCCGGCACCTCGGCGGTCAGCACGGTCACGGCGTTGCCGTCGGCGGCGTGGGTCTCGGCCAGCTGCTTCAGGGTGTCGGCGGCGAGCAGGGGCGTGTCCCCGCACACGACCACCACGGTCCCCTCCACGGCCCCGCCCAGCTCCTCCAGACCCATCCGCACGGCATGCCCGGTCCCGTTCTGCTCCGCCTGTACGGCGGTCCTGGTGGCCGGGTCGATCTCGGCGAGGTGGGCGGTGACCTGCTCACGGGCGTGGCCCACGACCACGACCAGGTTCTGCGGGTCCAACTCACGGGCGGCGGCCAGCACATGACCGACCAGGGAACGGCCACAGATCTCGTGCAGGACCTTCGGTGTGGCCGACTTCATACGGGTGCCCTCACCCGCTGCGAGAACGACGACGGCGGCCGGGCGGATGGCGCTCACGGGGTTGCCCTTCGGCTGTGGGTGAGTGGGGTGACAGCCGCAGGATACCGGGGCGTTTCGTGGGGGACATGAGAGCGGGCCCTGACGGGGAGGTCAGGGCCCGAACCTAGGTCTTGTGTGCTGTGGCTCCCCTGCCAGGACTCGAACCTGGAACAAATCATCCAAAGTGACCCGTGTTGCCGATTACACCACAGGGGAGTGCATATGCGTCCTAAACGGACATTTGATCAGCCCGCTGAGGTTGCGGCACCCACTATGCCGCACCACCAGCCTTCGATGCGACGGTAGAGATCCGCTCCTTGTCGCACTTTGATTCCGAGGCACCCCCGATAGGCGGCGCCGGTGTTCTTGCGTACGGTCGCGGGGTTGTGTTTCTTGAGGATTGTCTTGCCTAGGAGCGCCCTGTCGATGCCGACGAGGTCGGCCCAGTAGTGCTCGGCGGCGTCGATGTCTGCGGTTTCGTGGATCATGACTCGGCAGTGCAGGCGATCACGTGTCACGTCCAGCAGGTCCAGCCAGGCGAGGAAGACGGAGATCACCCCTGGATCGCTGTTGACGAACTCCACGCTCTCGCGGCGGGCGTGTGGTTTGTCCTTCGTTCCCTCGGCCCAATACAGGGCGACGCCCGTGATGAAGAGCTCTCGATCCGTGAGGTCGCCGATCGCTGCTGACGCTTCCTGCTTGGTCGCCACCCGCTCGCGGTCCTGCGATGCCCGCAGCCTTGCCAGCCCGGCGTTCATGCGCGCCCGTTGTTCCTCTGGGGTGCACTTGGGCTCGGGGTGCGGCAGGTCGCGCACCCAAAGCGAGACTGAACTCTTGGAGCAGCCGAGTTCCGCCTGGATCTCGTTGTAAGTCCAGCCCTGGAGTCGTAGCTCCCGCGCCCTCTCTCGAAGGTCGTCCTTGGCTCGCGGGCGCTTGGTCCACTCCGGTGGGGGCTCGCCCTTGACCAGCTGGTTGAGGATGTCGTTGTTGAAGATCTTCAGCTCGTCGCGGATCTGCCGGAGGCTGTGGCCGGCCCGGCGCAGGGCTACAGCCTGCTCGCGGAGGCTCTCTAAGGCGGCGTATTTGCCTGATGGATGTGCCATAGGCATACCGTCTGGCCGGAATGGAGCGTTCCGGTGTCGAACGGGAAGGGTTCACCAGTTCGAGGGATACCGGTGGGTTTCGAGGCCGTGCGGTTACGGAGTGTGGTGTGTGGCGGTAGGCGAAAGTCACCGGAAAAGCCGTGGGGGTGGCCCGTAGGCTGGATGCATGACCACTACGGGGGAAGACCACGCCAGGGGCCTGACCGGCCCGTGGTGGTGGGGGAGGTGGCGCGGTGCGGTGCTCGACGGGAGTCTCGCGCTGGTGTCCGCCGTGGAGTGCGGTGCGGAGGGGATTCCGTTCGCCCGGGACGCGGGGATCCCGGTGTCGGTGGGGATCGTTTTCGGCCTGATCGCCGGTTCGGTGTTGCTCGTACGGCGGAAGTGGCCGATCGCCGTCGTGCTCGTCGCCATCGCGATCACGCCTGCGCAGATGGGGTTTCTGCTGGGCGTCGTCGGCCTGTACACCCTCGCCTCGTGTGAGCTGCCGCGCCGGATCATCGGGGCGTTGGCGGGGATGTCGCTGCTGGGGACGGCGGTGGTGACGTTCGTGCGGGTGCGGCAGGACATGGCGCGGGGGGATCTGACGCTGGGTGACTGGTTCGTGCCGTTCGCTGCGGTGACGACGGCGCTGGGGCTGACGGCTCCGCCGGTGCTGCTGGGGTTGTACGTGGGGGCGCGTCGGCGGTTGATGGAGAGTCTGCGGGAGCGGGCGGATTCGCTGGAGCGGGAGCTTCAGTTGCTGGCGGAGCGGGCGGAGGAGCGGGCCGAGTGGGCGCGCAATGAGGAGCGGACGCGGATCGCGCGGGAGATGCATGACGTTGTCGCGCATCGGGTGAGTTTGATGGTGGTGCACTCGGCGGCGTTGCAGGCGGTGGCTCGGAAGGATCCGGAGAAGGCTGTGCGGAATGCCGCTCTGGTGGGGGATATGGGGCGGCAGGCGTTGACCGAGTTGCGGGAGATGCTCGGGGTGTTGCGGGCGGGGGAGGACGTGGGCCGGCGTGTGGCGGGGATGCCGTTGGCGGCGGTGCGGGAGGCGGCTGCGGCTGCGGCTTCTCGGGCGGTGGTGGAGGGCGGGCCGGGTCCGGAGGGTCCGTGTCTGTCGGAGTTGGATGAGTTGATCGGGCAGTCGGCGGCGGCGGGGATGGTCGTGGATCTGTCGGTGCAGGGGGAGGTGCGGTCGTATGCGGCGCAGATCGAGCAGACGGCGTACCGGGTGGTGCAGGAGGCGCTGACGAACGTCCACAAGCACGCGGCGGGTGCGAAGACGCATGTGCGGCTGGCGCATCGGGTGTCGGAGATCGCGATGCAGGTGGAGAACGAGCCGCCGCCGGAGCCGGGGTCGGCGTCGGCGGCGGGGTTGCCGTCGGGTGGGAATGGCCTGGTGGGGATGCGGGAGCGGGTTGTGGCGCTGGGTGGTGTATTTGTGTCGGGGCCGACTGATGCGGGTGGTTTCCGGGTGTCGGCGGTGATTCCGGCGGTGTGAGCCTTGGTCGTCTCGGGGTCGGGTGTCGGCGGTGATTCGGGGCCTGATCCGGTGTTTTCTGTCGTGTTTCAGCCGGCGGTGAGGCGTACGGGTTCGATGCCGGTGATGAGGGTGGCGAGGGCGTGGTCGATGTCGGGGCCTGCGTACCAGTCGCCGGTGTGGTCGAGGGTGTAGACGCGGCCTTCGGTGTCGATGGCGAGGACGCCTGCGGTGTCGGTCTCTTGGCCGAGGGGGCAGATCTCGGTGCCGAGGGCGCGGCCGAGGTCGCCGAGGGTGCGGGCGTGGTGGAGGCCGTGCAGGGGGTCGAGGTGGAGGGTGGCGGGGGCGATCTGGCGGCCGGGTCCGCTGGGGGTGATGCGGAGGCCGCCGAATTCGGCCCAGGCTTCGACGGCTGCGGGGAAGACGGTGTGCCGGTGTCCGGCGGGTGAGGTGTGCTCGCGTAGGGCGTCGGCCCAGATTTCTGCCTGTTTTATGTCCCAGCGTCCGGGTTGCCAGCCGGCGGCGCGCAGGGCGGCGTCGACGAGTACGGGGAAGCGGGCTGGGGTGGCCCCGTGCTCGTGGCGGGCGGCGGGTTTGGGGGTGGTGGCGTTGTCGGGGTGCATCTGCCCTTCGTTCGTCGTGCGTCGTGCCGGCGGGTGGTACTGGGGTGGACGGTGGTGGTCAGCCGTCGGTTGCCGTGGGGTCGACGATGCGGACGCCGAAGTGGGCGCTGAGGGCGGTGCAGGCGCGGCAGGGGGTGGCGAAGCTGCCGTGGAGGGGGTCGCCGTCCTCGCGTATGCGGCGGGCGGTGAGTTTGGCGTGTTTGAGGGCTTTGCGGGCTTCGCCGTTGGTCATGGGTTTTCGGGCGGCGCGTTTGCTGCGGGTGGCGTCGGCTGCGGTGATGTGCCGGGAGATGAGGATGGTTTCGGCGCAGCGGCCGGTGAAGCGGTCGCGCTGGGCGCTGGTGAGGGTGTCGAGGAAGTCCTGGACGAGGGGGTGCAGGGGTGGGGGTTGGTCGCTGCGGGCGGCGGTGCCGGTGAGGGTGGCGCCGCGGACGGAGAGGGCGGCGGCGACGGTGGGCAGGATGCCGTCGCGGCGGTGGCGCAGGGTGGGGGCGGGGGGTGTGTCGGTGCCGCTCCAGCCGATGCGGGGGTCGCCGGCCCGCACGTCGGTACCTCCGGTTCGCAAGGTATTCATGATCGTTTTCCCTCCCCGGGCATCCCCTCGAAGGACACAGGGTGCCAAATGCCGTGGCCGGTGCGGAAGCTGGGGCGGTGCGACACGCCCTAGTCGGGGCAGGTCGTCACGGTGGGGTGACGGCTGGTGACGGAGGCGGAGGGTGGATTTTCCCGGGATGTGGAGGGGTGGCTTTCCCGGGGTGCGGTGGGCCGGTGACCGGGGTTCGGGTACCGCATAGGCTGTGGCCATCCGCGATCGACACCGCCGATTGAGGCCAGAGAGAACGCCGCAGGGGGCTACCGCCATGACGACAGGTCGGCTCGGGCAGCAAGCCGCGCCGCCGAACGCGGCCTATGCCGGGCAGGTTGTGCATTTCCCGGATCCGGTTCGTGCGGCGCGTCACCCGAGAGGGGTACGGGTCGACGAGCGTGGTTACCCGGATTTTGCTCCGTACGCGCGTGTGGCGGTGGAGATCGCCGAGCCGCCGGACGGTTTCGGCGTGGACGAGTTGCGGCTGACGGACTATGTGTCGGCGAACGCGGCGCTGGCGGCGGAGCGGCACGAGTTGTGGGACACGGTGCCGGATGTGGCGACGCCGCATGGCTGGACGTGGCATCACGTGGCGGGTACGCGGCGGTTGGAGCTGATTCCGGTCGAGGTGAAGGCGCTGTTGCGGCATCACGGTGGGATCGCGACGGCGCCGGTGGATCACGGCAAGCGTGGCACGCGGCCGTTGCAGGAGACGCGGCCGGCGCATTTCGGGCTGCCGAAGTCGGGTGTGGCGGTGACGGAGGCGCAGGTGCAGGGGGTCGAGGAGGATCTCGGTTACCGGCTTCCGGGTGCGTACCGTTCGTTCCTGAAGGCGGCGGGCGGTTGTGCGCCGGTGGGTGCGGCGCTGGTCGCCGAGTTGGGTCTGCTGGTGGACCAGCCGTTCTTCACGGTGCGGGACGAGGCGGCCGTGAATGACCTGGTGTACGTCAACAAGTGTCTGCGCGACCACCTGACGAAGGATTACCTCGGGGTGGCGTTCGTGCAGGGCGGGTTGCTCGTGGTGAAGGTGAAGGGCGAGCGGCCCGGTTCGGTGTGGTTCTGTGCGTACGACGATGTGCGTGACGTGGATCCGTCGTGGTCGCCTGCGGAGCGGGTGGAGCGTCTGCTGCTGCCGTGCGGTGAGGACTTCGATGCCTTTCTGTCGCGGCTGGCGGGGAATCCGCCGGAGTTGGAGACGGTGGCGAATCTGATGGTCGACGGCGGTTTCGCCCATGTCGTTCCGGTGTCCGCCGGCTCGGCGTCGTCCGGCCCGGTGGGGGAGTGAGCTTCAGGCGATGGTGACCTACGCGCAGGCGCAGGAGCGTGCCGAGGAGTGGATCAACGGTGACGTGCCCGCGTACCAGCATCGTGAGGTGCGGGTGCGGGAGTTCGAGCTGGGTTTCGTGGTGTGGGGCGAGGACCGGGCGGAGGGTCCGCGTTCGGACGCGGGCGCGCAGCGGCTGGTGATCGCCCGGGACAGCGGGGAGGCGACGCTGTGGCCCGGTCTGCCGGTGGGCGAGGTGATCCGCCGGTACGAGGAGGAGTACGGCCGTGCCGATGAGCCGCGGGACGCGGTTCCGGCGCCGGCGGCTGCCCGGATGGATCTCAATCAGACGTCGTTCCTGCTGACTCCTCCGGAGTGGCTGCAGGAGGCGGCGGACAAGCTGGGCATCGGGAGTGACCGGCGGCCGGAGGGCGAGGGCGGTTCTGGGGCCGGGGTCGGCGCCGGTGGCGGTGCTTCGGGTGTCGGTTCCGGTGCTGGTGCTGGTGATGCTGTGGGTGCCGGTGCCGGTGCCGGTGCCGGTGCCGGTGCCGGTGCCGGTGCTGGGGCTTCGTCCGGTGTCGGTATCGGTGCTTCGTCCGGTGGATCGGGGCTGGCGGAGACGCGGGCCGGGGTGCCGGCGGGGGCTTCGGGGGCGCCTGGGGTGTCCGGGGGCTCTGGGGGGCTCGGTGGGGCGCAGGGTGGGTCGGGTGCGCCGGGCGCGTCCGGTGTGCCCGGGGCGCCTGTTCCTGGCGATGCGCCGCGCGCGGATGTGCCGGTGGGGGCGACGCCCTGGTCCGGTACCGACACGAACGCGGGGCCGGGTGAGGACGACCGTTCCGTGCCGCTGCCCGCGACGGTGTTCGCGCCGCCGCTGAGCGATCCCGGCGGGGAGGCTCCGCGGCCGCCGGCGAGCACGCCGGAGGCGAAGACGGCGTTGATGTCGGGGGGCAGCCAGCTGCCGCCGACGGCGGTCGCGCCGGCGCTCGATCCTACGAACACGCCGGGCGCGCTGGGCTTCCCGGCGGGCGCGCCAGGTGGCTCGTCCGCCTCTGGTGGTGCGCCGGGGGCGCCCGATGCTGCGCACACGCCTGGTGTGCCCGGGGCGCCCGCCGCTCCTGGTGCGCCGGGCGCTCCGCAGGGCAGCACGCCTCCTCCGCCGCCCGGCACGCCGCCGTACGGCTACCCGCAGCCGCCGGCGGCACCCGGTACGCCTCCGCCGGGCGTACCC